>NZ_JACVTS010000040.1:0-24799 GCF_016624545.1 Erwinia sp. S38
CACGCACGCGGGGTTAATCCATCCGGGACCCCTCGAGGGGCGCATCCCTGCGCCCGACGGTCCGTGAACCCGGCCTGCACCGATTGCCCGTTAACTTAGGTGTCGCGGGTGGCGAAAATTCTTCTTTCTGGAAAATGCTGGTTTTCAGGTTCATATATCCACACTTCTTCACTTCTTCACTTCTTCACTTCTTCAAAATATGGGCTGAGGATCATGACTTAGATCCTCAAATCGGCGTTGAAGGTTGGAAATTGCACCAGATTTTAAAACAGCGACTCGAAAGCCTGAAGGGTGAACGTGGTGGGGAAGATAAGCCGGGTATCTGCGGCAGGGAGGCCGCAGCTAAGCCCACACGGACGTGTTAACGGCGTCCCGGCGTTATTCCCCATCGCGGTCGCCCGATCACAGAACCTGAAGCGACACCGATGCATGAATAGAACGGTCCGGGCACCATCTCAATTTGAGTTACTGCTCAGTCAACGGTTCCGACTTCTCGCAGGATTCCGCTTCCTCCGGCCCGCTCAACGAACACCGCCGCAGCGTCTTAACCGACGCCGCCAGCAACAGCGCCACGCCCGCCGCCGCTGCGCCAAACGCAAACACGCTCATCAACGGTGCCAGCACCCGACCCAGCAGGCCCAGACCCAGCGCACCGATCGAATCTCCGCACACGTCCTGCGCCGTCCCCAGACTGTTAACCCGGCCCAGCAGCGCGTCCGGCGTATGATGCTGAATCAGCATATATTGCAGCAGCGAAGCAATCGCATTGCAGTAACCGTAAACCACCAGCGCCAGCAGGGCAGGCAGCATATGGCCGTACAGCCCCAGCGAGGCAATCGCGGCGAAAGCGCAGGTGGCGCTCACCAGCATTACCAGCCCGGGGCGCGCGCTGCGCGGCACCCAGCCGCTGGTCAGTGCGCCGATCATCGCGCCCAGCGGCACCGCCGAATACATCAAACCAATCGCCGAGGCATCCGCCTGGTAGCTCTCCGCCAGCGCCGGGAACAGTACCCGCACCGCGCCGACGATGCTGATCAGCAGGCCCAGCAGCACTACGGAACCCACCACCTTCTGCCGACAGACAAACTGCACGCCGCTGACCAGCGCGCGCAGGGGATGCTCTGGCTCGCTCGGCTCCGGCTTCATCTGCGGCAGGCGCACCAGCGGGATCAGGGTCGCCAGCGTGCCGATGGCCGCCACGGCAAACGCCCAGCCCACGCCACCGGCGACGATAATCACCCCGCCAATCGCCGGGGAGAGAATCGCCCCCAGACGCACGGTGATCATGCTCAACGCCCCGGCTGCGCCGAGGTTTTCGCGTCCCACCAGCAGCGGGATCACCGCCATCAGCGCGGTCATGCCCAGCGCGCCGAAAAATCCGTCCCACGCCGCCAGCACATACAGCGCCCACAGCGAGGGGGCCGGGCTGAAGGCATTCAGGCTCAGCGCCACGAAGCCCAGCCCGCAGGTGCCGCGCGCAAACAAAATCAGCTTACGGCGGTCCAGCCGGTCGGCCAGAATGCCGCCGAGCATTAAGCCAATAAACATGCCCACGCCGTCCAGCGCCACCGCCACGCCCACCAGCAGGGTGGAGCCGGTCATGGCCTGGATCTGAATCGGTACGCCCACCGCCAGCATACCCAGCGAGAAAACGGAGAGCATACGGGCGCAGAAAATGGCGCGGAAGTGAGCGTTGTGCTTGAGCAAACTGAAATCGAGGAGAATAGATGACTTAGCCATAGTGTCCATGAGGTTCGAAATGAGCCATTACCTGATGGGAGGATGGCCTCCGTCCGTTCAGGCGCGATGGATGCCGATTTTTTTCTGGCGGGCAGCATGGTAACATAATTAGTTAATAACATTAATGATAATAATAATCATATTCATTTCGAAAATTAAGAGAGGATTGTCAGGGATGTCGCTCCACCGTTCTCAGCCCGCCACGCCGCCGCAGCCGGTGGATGCGCGCTATGCTGCCCGCCTGAGCGGTGTGGCAATCTGCCTGGCATTGCTGCTGCTGATTTCCCTTGCCAGCCTGATGATTGGCGCGCGATCGATCGCCCCCTCGGTGGTCTGGCAGAGCCTGTTTGGCCAGATGCAGGGGCCGGACAGCACGATTATCTTTAACGCCCGCCTGCCGCGCACCCTCGCCGGGCTGCTGGTCGGGCTGGCGCTCGGCGGAGCGGGCGCGGTGATACAGGCGCTGACCCGCAACCCGCTGGCCGACCCCGGCATCCTCGGCGTGAACTCCGGTGCCAGCTTTGCCATGGCCGTCGGCATTACCCTGTTCGGGGTGAACAGCATGGCGGGCTGGCTGGGCTTTGCCTGGGGCGGCGCGCTGGCGGCCAGCATTGCCGTCTGGCTGATTGGCACCCTGAGCGGTGGCCGGGTGAATCCGATCCGCCTGACACTGGCGGGCGTGGCGCTCAGCGCGGTGCTCGGTGGCTTTACTTCCTCGCTTTCCTTACTGAACCCGCAAACCTTCGACCAGATGCGCTTCTGGCAGGCCGGTACGCTGGACATCCGCGATCTGCATAACCTGGCGGTGGTCGCGCCCGCCATTCTCGGCGGTGCCGCGCTGGCGCTGGTGGCATCGCGTTCGCTGAACAACCTCAGTATGGGGGAAGATCTGGCGGCGGCGCTGGGCACTAAAGTGGTTGCCATTCGCCTGCTGTCGCTGCTGGCGGTGATGCTGCTCTGCGGATCGGCCACCGCGCTGGTCGGCCCGATCGGCTTTGTCGGGCTGATGGTGCCGCACGTGGCCCGATGGTGGGTGGGATCGGACCAGCGCTGGATACTGATTTACTCCTTTTTAATGGCCCCGATCCTGCTGCTGACGGCGGATATTGCGGGCAGACTGATGGTGCAGGGCGAGCTGCGGGTATCGATCGTTACCGCGCTGATTGGTGCCCCGGTGCTGATCTGGCTCGTTCGCCAGCGTAAGAATTAAGGACCGCGATATGCACTCCCGAACGCTACTGATTGGCCGCGCCAGCGGCTGGATAAACCTGCGGCTCAGCGCCCGCGTACTGTGGGTCAATGTGGCGCTGCTGCTGCTGGCGACGGTGCTGGCGCTGTTTGCGCTCTGCTACGGCACGCTGCGGATTTCCCCCGGCCAGGTGTGGCAGGCGCTGCTCGGCGACGGTCCGGCCGGATTCCAGACCGTGGTTAACCAGTGGCGCGCGCCGCGTGTGGTGATGGCGCTGGTGCTCGGTGCCGGGCTGGGCGTCAGCGGTGCCATCTTCCAGTCCGCCATCCGCAACCCGCTCGGCAGCCCGGACGTGGTCGGCTTCAACGCCGGTGCGTTCACCGGTGCGCTGATTGTTATCATTCTGCTTAACGGCAGCTACTACCAGATTGCCTGTGGCGCGCTGCTCGGAGGGATCGCCGCCGCCGCGCTGGTTTATCTGCTGGCCTGGCGGCAGGGGATTGTCGGCTTCCGGCTGATTATCGTCGGTATCGGCATTGGCGCGGTGCTGTCGGCGCTGAACAGCTGGCTGATTATCAGCGCCTCGCTGGAAAGTGCGATGAGCGCCGCCCTGTGGGGAGCCGGTTCGCTCAACGGTATTACCTGGAGTAAAGGCCAGCCCGCGCTGGTGCTGGTGCCGCTGACGATTGTCGCCACGCTGCTGCTGGGCCGCCGCCTGCAGCTGATGGAAATGGGCGACGACAGCGCCCGCGCGCTGGGCATCAACGCCGAATCAAGCCGTCTTTGGCTGATGCTTGGCGGGATTATTCTTACCGCCGTCGCCACCGCGACCGCCGGGCCGATTGCTTTTATCGCACTGGCGGCACCGCAGATTGCCCGCCGCATGACGGCCGCCAGCGCGATGCCGCTGTTTTCCGCCGCGACCACCGGTGCGGTGCTGCTGCTGCTGGCCGATGTTATCGCCCAGCACGCCTTTAACGGGATACAACTGCCGGTCGGTGCCGTTACCGTCAGCATCGGCGGCCTGTATCTGATCTGGCTACTTATCAGGGAATCTCGTCGCTCATGACCGATACGCTTTTATCCTCCCGCCTTGCGGCGGCCGACTTAACGCTGGCCTACGATCAAAAGGTGATTGCCAGCCAGCTCAGCGTGCAGATACCGGATCGCAAATTTACGGTAATTATCGGCCCAAACGCCTGCGGAAAGTCGACCCTGCTGCGGGCGCTGTGCCGCCTGCTGAAGCCGCGCAGCGGTCAGGTGCTGCTCGACGGCAGTGATATCCATCAGATGGGCACCAAAGCGCTGGCGCGGCAGCTGGGCCTGCTGCCGCAGCACGCGATTGTGCCGGAAGGGATCAGCGTAGCCGATCTGGTGGCGCGCGGGCGCTACCCGCATCAGACCCTGCTAAAACAGTGGAGCGAAGCGGACCGTCAGGCGGTGGATGCCGCCATGCAGGCAACCAACGTCAGCGAGCTGGCGCAGCGCAGCGTTGATGAGCTTTCCGGCGGTCAGCGCCAGCGGGTATGGGTGGCGATGGTGCTGGCCCAGCAAACGCCGCTATTACTGCTGGACGAACCGACCACCTGGCTGGATATCGCCCACCAGATTGAGCTGCTGGATCTGTTCCGCCAGCTCAATCAGGAGCACGGCCACACCATGGTTGCGGTGCTGCACGACCTGAACCAGGCCTGCCGCTACGCCGATCATCTGATCGTGATGAAGCAGGGGGAGATTATCGCCCAGGGCGAACCCGCCGAGATTATCAGCAGCGATCTGGTGCAGCAGGTGTTCGGCATGGAGAGCGTGATTATCGACGATCCTGTGTCGCATACGCCGATGATTGTTCCCTGCGGGCGCTATCATCAGGCACGGGTGGCAGGGGAGTAAATCTACTGCGCAGTTAATAGAGGGAATCCCCGGCGGGGTGCCGGGGAGATCGGATTGCTTTTTTCTGCGGGGGACGGTTAGCTGACCCTACGCAGCTCATTGCGTGTAGCCGCTGCAATAAACGCACTTCGGCTGCCGTACTCCGGTGTGTTCATAACCGCCCGATCGATCTGATGCAGTAAACGATGGGGCAGAGTAATGTTAATTCGCTCCGCACGGCCATCGAACTGATCCATGTTGACATTAATCACCGCCCACTGACCGCCGGTATATTCGGCTGCGTTAGCGATAATATGCTCTTGCATCGGTTTAGGAGCGGGGATTTTCAACTCATTTTCTACCAGCGCTTCGAAGTGCGCTCGAATTGCGCTTGCTGCATCCGCATAGGCTTCATCGATATCTTTGCCGGCGAAAATACAGCCGTCAACATCGGGAAACCACCCGCTTGCCGTACCGTCAGTATCAATTTCTATAAATGCCGGGTATAGCATTTTCTGTTCCCATTTATCGTTTGAAATTTTAAACCAAGTCATTCAATCCCCGCTTTTTTCAGTACCTGTCGGACGGTGCCGATTTTCAGGTCTTTATTAGGATGGGGGACAGTGACTAAGTTAGCTGAATCTGGATGTTTAAAGGTGTGATGACTGCCAGTTATCCTTACCCGTGACCATCCATGATCTTTTAACAGTTTTATCAGTTCCGAACTCTTCAAGGCGTTCCACTCGCTCACTGATTTTCTAAAAATACACACCATACACATTATTTACAACATGATTGCGTGCGTTGTGTATTGATTTTCGGCTCAGCTCTCACCTTTCTGCAAAATTTCTGAAAATGGATTGTAGGAAAATGAAGATTGAGTCGCTCTTTCGGCAACATACAACATCATTTAAGCGTCAGGGAATTAGGATAAGAGAACTGCGTAACCTTTCGCAAAATGGAACCACAGTTCCCCGGAATCGTTGAGTTGATGCATACATGACCTACCTTGCTGAACATAGGTAATCTGTCCCCACAAATAAAAAATCCACGCAACCGCGTGGATTTTTCAGGTTTAAATAACTTCAATGAGATTCAAACAAACCTCTTCAAACAAACCTCATTCAGCCTTAAACCAGCCTTTCACCCCAAATTCCTACGCGCAGCAATCACCGAATTCAGCAGTGGACCAAGCTCCACCAGAGACTCCGGCGACAGAATATCCATATGCTCGCAGGGCAGGCGGTGGATCGCCAGCTCGCGCAGGTACGGTGCCCAGCAGGCCGCCACGTCCATGCCTTCCGGCAGCGTTTTGCTGGCGACGAACAGTGTGGCTTCGCCGTCGAACCGATCGCTGGTGGCCGCGGACAGTCGTAGTACCGCATCGCGGTAGTTCGCTACGATGCTGCGGAACATCACCGCTTTCTCCGCCTGTAACAGCGGGTCGCTGTCGTCGATGTTGGCGGCCATAAACTCAGCCTCCTCCCGCGCCACTTCCGCCCGGGTTTCCTCTTCCGACGGCGGCGTCCAGTCCTGGCCTTCCGGCGGGTAGGTATCCAGCAGGCCGAGGAACGCGACCTCTTCGCCCTGCTGTTGCAGGCGCGCCGCCATGCCGTGGGCGAGGGTGCCGCCCAGCGAGTAGCCGAGTAGATGGTACGGCCCCTGCGGCTGCACGCTGCGGATCGTCGCAAGATGGCGCTCGCACATCTCATCAATGCTGTCGCAGTTCGCAATCACTCCGTCCGGGCGCGGCGACTGCAGGCCGACAATCGGGAAGTCGCCGTCGATGTAGCGCATCATCCCCGCATACTGCCAGGCGAAGCCGGAAGCGGGGTGGATGCAGAACAGCGCCGGACCGCTGCCGCTGCGGAACGGCAGGCATTCGCCGTTGGCGCGGCTTTCCGCACCGTCCGCACTGCCGTCGTCCAGCAGTCGCGCCATCTTCTCCACGCTGCGGGCGGCCATAATCTGACCGATCGACAGCGGGCTGCGGGTGCGGCGTTTCAGCTCCGCCGCCAGGCGCATTGCCAGCAGCGAGTGGCCGCCGAGCGCGAAGAAGTCATCATCGGCATGAATTTCATCGCGATCCAGCAGACGGGCGAACAGATCGGCGAGAAGACGCTCGTGCTCCGTTTCCGGCAGCCGTCCGCCGGTTCGTGGGGCCTGCGGCAGCGGCAGGGCCTTGCGGTCCAGCTTGCCGTTGGCGCTGAGCGGGAAGCTATCGGTAAACACATAGCTGACCGGCAGCATATGCGCGGGCAGTCGCTCCGCCAGCTGCTGATGCAGCCGCTCGCTGTCCTGCTGCGCGCCGGGCTCGGCAATCAGCCAGGCCACCAGCTGTCTTGCATCGGCACCGCCGGTGCTCTGTCCGCCAAGCTCGCGCGCGGCAACCACCGCCTGCGCCACGCCAGGCAGGGCCAGCAGTGCCTGCTCGATTTCACCCAGCTCGATGCGCTGGCCGCGGATCTTCAGCTGATCGTCGCTGCGGCCAAGGTATTCCACCGCGCCGTTATCCAGCCAGCGGGCGATATCGCCGGTGCGGTACATGCGTTCACCTGCGGCAAACGGATCGGCGACAAAGCGCTGGGCGGTGAGATCGGCGCGGTGCAGGTAGCCGTCGGCCAGCTGTACGCCACTCAGGTAGAGATCGCCCGCCACGCCCACCGGCACCGGCCGCAGCAGGGTATCGAGGATACGCAGCTCGGTGTTCCATACCGGATAGCCGATCGGTACCCCGGCCCCCTGACAGGCGGCTAGCGCATCGCCGGAAGCCGGATACCAGCTGACATCGACGGCGGCTTCGGTCGGGCCGTACAGATTGTGCAGCGGTGCGGCAACCCGTGACTGATAGTCGTTCGCCAGATCGCAGGAGAGCGCCTCGCCGCTGCAAAATACCCGGCGCAGCGTGCGGCAGTGCGGGGCATCCGTACCGCTTTCCAGCGTCGCGGTCCAGGCGGCCAGCATGGACGGCACGAAGTGCAGGGTGGTGACGCCGTAATCGTTGATTAAGCGGGTCAGCGCGTCCGGGTCGCGATGCGCATCCGGCGGTGCCATCAGCAGCTGCGCCCCGGTCATCAGCGGCCAGAAGAACTCCCACACCGACACGTCAAAGCTGCACGGCGTTTTCTGTAGCACCACGTCATCCGCCGCCAGCGGGTAAGCATCCTGCATCCACCACAGGCGGTTAACGATCGCCTGATGCCCGACCACCACGCCTTTCGGCCGCCCGGTAGAGCCGGAGGTATACAGCACGTAGGCCGGGCTGTCCGCGCGTGCCGCGGGCAGTGAATACTGCGGTTCGGCCTCGTCGGCCAGCCGGTCGAAGGTCAGCAGCGTGCCCAGTGCGGCAAAGCGGGATGCCAGCGCGCTTTCGGTAATGGTTAACGCCGGACGGGCATCTTCCACCATATAGCTCAGGCGATCGTCCGGGTAGCCGGTATCCAGCGGCAGCCAGGCCGCGCCGACCTGCACAATCGCGGTCAGCGCCAGGCTCAGGCGCACCGAGCGCGGGAGCGCCACGGCGACCACATCACCCGGCTTAACGCCTGCCGCAATCAGGCGATCCGCCAGCAGTCGTGCCTGCACATTCATCTGGCGATAAGTCAGACGATGCTCAACGTCCAGCAGCGCCAGCGCGTCCGGCGTGCGGGCAACCTGGCGTGCAATGGCCTGCTGGAGGGTATCGTTGGCAAGCGGATGCGCGGTATCGTTGATCTTCGCTATCAGCGCCTGTTCATCCGGCGTTTGCAGCGCCCAGCGTGCCAGCGGGCGATCCGGCTCGGCGACAAGCTGTTCAATCAGCATCAGCAGGCGATCGGCCAGGCGCTGCGGATGGCTGACCGCATCGCGATACTCCATCAGCAGCTGTAAGCGTTCGCCCGGCAGCACCAGCAGCGTCAGCGGATAGTGGGTGTAGCCCCGGTTGCCAATGGCCTCGCAGCGCAGTCCCTCATGTGGGCGGTGCAGATCGCCGTTATCCGGGTAGTTTTCCACCACCAGCAGGGTATCGAACAGCGTTCCGCTGCCCGCCAGCTGCTGTAGTTCGCCCAGACCGAGATCGTCGTGCTCAATCAGCTGGATCTGCTGCGCCTGATGGTCGGCCAGCTGGGCCAGCAGCGGGCGCTGCGCGTCGAATTGCATGCGTACCGGCAGGGTGTTGCTGAACAGGCCGACGTGCTGCTGCTGGCCTTCAATCTGACCAAAGCGGCCGGAGACCGGGGAGCCAAACACCACGTCCTGATGCCCGCTTTCAATAGCCAGCAGCATGCCCCAGATCCCCTGCATCACGCTGTTCAGCGTCAGGCCGCGCTGGCGGCACAGCGCCAGCAGGTTCTGTTCCAGTTCGGGCTTCAGCAGCAGCCGCCGCTCGTGTACCTCGCCCGCAGGGGCGTCAGCGCCGAACAGCAGGGTGGGGCGTACGTCCTGTAAAACCGACTGCCAGATCTGGCGCGATGCGTCGGCATCCCGCGCGGCCAGCTGCCGGACGATGTCGGCATAGCTGGCCCGGTGCGGCGTCAGCGCCTGCGGCCCGTGATACAGCGCGGTCAGCAGATCGGTCAGAATCACCGGCGTGGACCAGCCGTCCACCACCAGGTGATGCGCGTTCAGCAGCAGGGTGGATCGCGGCGTATCGCCGTGGCGCACCAGCACCGCGTGCAGCATGGCGGGCTGGCTGAACAGATCGCGCGCCAGCTCGATTTTCTCCAGCGCCAGCAGCGCGGCGTCTTCCTCTTCCGGCGTCATCTCCGGCAGCTGCTGGCTGTCCAGCTGCCAGCAGCCCTGCTGCGGTTCAATCACCGGGATCAGCTGTAGCGGTTGAAGGGCCAGCTCGCTGTCGAAGCGCGCCGCCAGCTGCGGATGATGGCGCACCACGGCGTTCAGCGCCGCGCGCAGGCGATCTTCATCCAGCGGGCCGCTGAAGGTCAGCCGGGTCAGCGAGTTGTAGCTGCCGCTGTTACCGGCGGTCTGGGCGTGGAACAGCAGCCCTTTTTGCAGCGGCAGCAGCGGCAGGATCGCCGCCAGCGGGCCGTGTCGTTTTGCCAGCGCCAGCACATCCGGCTGGTCGACGCCGTCCAGCGCCACTTCGGCCGCCACCAGCGTATCGGCTGCCTGCTGCGGATAGCGGCTGGCAAAGCGGCCCAGCGCATCGGCGGCATCGGCGATGGCGCGGTGCAGGGCGTCGATATCCTGCTCGCTGAAGACCTCGCGCAGCCAGCCCCAGTTGATCGCCAGCTGCGGTTCGGCAGACTGCTCATCAACGAAGATATTGACCTCCAGCGCGTGAAGCTGCGGCATCTGCGGGTCCTGCCAGACGGCAAAGGCGTCGCGGAAGCGCTGGCGGGTGCGCTGCGGGGTCCACAGCGCGCTGCCGCTGCTGAAGCGGCCAAGATAGTTAAACAGCACTTCCGGCGCGTGCCGCTGTGCCCGTTCACGCAGCTGCGGGCCATAATCGTCGCTCAGCCAGCACAGCTGCCCGAAGCCGATACCGCGATCCTTCACTGCACGCATTACGCTTTTCACCGAGCGAACGGCATCGCGCAAATTGCCGGTGTCGCCTTCGTTCAGCGAGATCAGCAGCGGATATTCGGCGGTCAGCCAGCCGACGGTGCGGGCCAGATCGCTGTCGCCTTCCAGCTCCGCGCGGCCGTGCGATTCCAGCGTGTAGCGCAGCTCGCTGGCCTCAAAGCAGCCAATCAGCGCCAGCGACAGCGCGGAGAGCAGCATCTCTTCGGTGCTGGCGCGATACTGCTGCGGCAGCGTGGTCAGCAGCGCCCGCGTCTGGCTGGCACTGAGCAGGGTGCGTTTCTCCTTCAGCTCGCCGTGGCGATCGCGGGCGGTCAGCGCGCGCTGGCCGAGCAGCGGCACCGGCGATTGCAGCATGCTCTGCCAGAACGGCAGTTCGGCGGCGCGTGCCGGGGTGGTGCTCTTCAGAACGGCGGACCAGTCGTGCAGCGAGGTCTCTTCCGCTGTCAGCTGCGGTTGCTGACCGGCCATTACCGCCTCAGCGGCCTGGCGCAGCTCGTCGAGCAGTACGCGCCACGACACGCCATCGACCACCAGGTGGTGGATCACCAGCACCAGCCCGAAGGTCTGCTGATGATGCTGTAGCAGCACGGCCTGCATCATCACGCCGCTGGCCGGATCGAGGCGCTGAACGGCATCGGCATAGGCATCTTCCGCGCAGGCTTCCACCGCCTGATAGATCGGCGCGGTCTGCACCCAGCCGCTGGAACCGGCGGGCTGCGGTTCACCGACCACCAGCTTTTCGTCGCGGGTAAAGGCAGCGAGCGCGGGATGCGCCCCGGCCAGCGCACGCAGCGCCTGCTCCAGCTGCTGCGGCTGAAGCTCCGCAGGCACCTGTAGCCACACGCCGTGGGCAAAGCGCTGATTGATGCCGCCGTGCGCGGCAAAGGTGTGCAGGATCGGCAGGCCGTCAATCACGCCCTGCTGCGCCACGCGCTGCGCTTTCACCACGGTCGACAGCGGCTCCATGCTGTGCGCCATGCGGGCGGCGGTGCGCTGGGCGAAGATATCGCGCGGGCGCAGCAGATATCCGGCACGGCGCGCGGCGGTGCTCAGCCCCATCGCGGAAATACTGTCGCCGCCGAGCGAGAAGAAATCATCATCGGCCCCGGTGCGCTCCATCCCCAGCAGTTCAGCCACGGCCTGGCAGATCAGCGTTTCCTGTTCGGTCTGCGGCTCACGACCCGGTTTAAACACCGCCTGCTGCGGGGCAGGCAGCGCCTGGCGGTCGATCTTCCCGTTAACGTTGAGCGGCAGGTCGGCCATCACCACCAGCACCGCCGGGACCATATAGTCCGGCAGCGTTACCGCCAGCTGTGCCAGCAGGTGCGCGGAGAGATTTTCATCGGCGCGCAGACTGTCGTCCTGTACCGAGCAGTAGCCGATCAGGCGATGGGTGGCCCCGATAGGCTGGGCGATCACCACGGCGGTGCTGACTTCGGCCAGCGCCACCAGCGCGTTTTCTACTTCGCCCAGCTCCACGCGGAAGCCGCGCACCTTGATCTGGTGATCGACGCGGCCAATAAACGCCAGCTGGCCGTCGCTGCGCCAGCGCATCAGATCGCCGCTGCGGTACATCACCTCGCCGTCGAGGAACGGGTTAGCCACGAAGCGGGCGGCGGTCAGATCCGGGCGGCGCAGGTAGCCACGGGCGATGCCGGTGCCGGAAATGTACAGCTCGCCCACGCTGCCGACCGGCACCTGGCGCAGCTGGTTATCCAGTAGCCAGACGCGGGTATTGCCTACCGGGCGGCCAATCACCGGCTGACCGGAGGCCATCACGCTGGCACCCAGCGTATCAATGGTGTATTCGGAGGGGCCGTAGTAGTTGTGGATCTCGACTTCCGGGTGCTGCTGCATCAGTTTCCACAGCGTTGGGGTAGCCGCCTCACCGCCGATCATCACAAACGCCGGGCGATGGCTTTCCGGCTCAAACAGCCCGCTGTCGATCATCTGGCTGAAGAAGGACGGGGTGATATCCAGCAGATCCACCGGCACCTGCTTCATTTTTTCCAGCAGCGCCCAGGCATCGCGGCGCAGCTCTTCGTCGAAGATCGCCAGCTCGCAGCCCATGATCATGCAGAAAACCGGCTCCCACGAGGAGTCAAACGAGAACGAAGCGGTGTGCCCGGCGCGCATGCGGCGCGGCTGGGTGCGGTGGAACTTGTCGATCGCCGGGCCAAACAGGTTGCTCTGGTGTGACAGGAACAGGTTGAGCAGCCCCTGATGGGTGCTCATCACCCCTTTTGGCCGCCCGGTGGATCCTGAGGTGTAAATCATATAGGCCAGATGCTCGCCGCGCTGGGCTTCACGGCGTTCGTCGTCGCGGACCGCCTCGCCCGGTTGCGCTGCGCAGGCCGCCAGCAGATCGATATCGTCGATGCAGAGGTGGGGCAGCGGCGGCATCTGCGCCAGGGTGCCGGTGTGGGTTAACAGCAGCTTCGGTTGGGCATCGTCGCACATCAGCGTCAGGCGGTCGCGCGGATAGTCGAGGTCCAGCGGCATATAGGCCGCGCCGCTGGCCAGCACGCCGAAGATCGCCACCAGCGAGTCAACGGAGCGAGGAATGCCGATCGCCACCACGTCTTCCGCCCCCAGGCCGCGGGCAATCAGCTCGCGCGCCAGCTGCATGGCGCGGGCGGAGAGTTCACCGTAGGTCAGGCTGACCGCGCCGCAGGTGACGGCAACCGCATCGGGCTGCTGCGCCACGCGTTTTTGCAGCATCGCGAGGATCGACACTTCGCCGGGCTGCGGCGCAACGCGGATGCCGCGTGACCAGCCGTCAATCTGCTGCTGCTCGCGCTCACCGATAAGCGACAGCGCGGCCAGCGGCAACGCGGGGTTTTCAGCCAGCTGGCGGGCAACGTGGGCGATACGCTCGGCATGCCATTGCAGCATCTGGCGGTCATATTTCTCCGCGCTGGCGACCAGCGTCAGCTGCAGTTCGCCCTGCTGGAAGCCGACTTCCAATTCGATATCGTCCACCGGCCCCATTGCCAGCGTGTGGCTGACGGCCGCAATGCCGTCAAAGCTCAGCGAATCGTGATACACCTTCAGGTTGATCACCGGGCCGTACAGCGGCTTGCTGCTGCCCACCAGGCCCAGATCGCGGCGCAGCTGCTCGGCTTCATAGCGCTGGTGGCGGCGAACCTGTTTAATTTCCCCCTGCATAGCGAGGCTGACATCCGCCAGCGTCATCTCCGGCCGCAGATTCAGCAGCAGCGGCAGCACGTTGACCACCGGCCCGGTGGCGGCAAGGGCGGCAGAGCCCATGCGGCGCATAAACGGGAAGCCAACGCTGAGGTGATATTCCCCGCTGATGCGCGCCAGCCAGCTGACCAGCAGCGCACTGGTCAGCTCGGCGGGCGTCAGGCTGGCGGTCTGCGGTTGCTGACTGAAGGCGGTAAACAGGTCGGCGGGTAGGGTGACCGGCTGTTTCAGCGGGCCGGAAGCGTCGGCACCGCTGAACGACTCGTTTGACAGGGTTATCGCCGCCGGGAAATCGGCGCAGTGCTGCTGCCAGAACAGCGCCGAGCGCTCATACGCCGGAGAGTGCGGGTAGTCGAGGTATTCGGCGACCACCTCGCCGAAGGGAATAAACGGCGAGGCCGCAGGCGTTTCCTGTGCCCGCAGCGCGCGGTAAATCTCGGCCACGCGCCGTGTGAGCGCCTCAAAGCTGAACCCGTCCACCAGCAGATGGTGATAGCGCTGATACCACAGCCAGCCGCCGTCTCCGATGCGCATCATCACCTGCCGGTACAGCGGACGCTCGCCGTCGGCGGCGAGGTCAGCGGCCAGATCGTCCTGCATCAGCGCCTGCGCCGCCTGGCGCGGATCGGCGTGCTGGCTGAAGTCTACCCACTCAACCGGCTGCACCTGCTGCGCGGTACTGCGCAGTGGCAGGGTTTGCACCGGCGTGCCGTCCGCCGCCAGGCCAAAACGGGCCTGCACGGTATCGGCCTCTGCCATCGTCTGGCGGATGGCGCGATCCAGCGCGTGGCGATCGATCTCACCATGCAGTTCACTGTAGTGCGCGACGGTGAAGGTGTTGCTGCGGTGGGCGATCTGGTCGGCAATCCAGATCCCCGGCTGCGCGGCGACCAGCGGATAATCGGCAAAGTCTGCCAGTACTACGGGGGCAATATGAGTCTCGGACACGGTGACGATTCCTGTCAGCAAAACAAAAAAAAGGGTGGAACGCGGCGTGCAGGCCCGATCAGCCTGCCTGTTTCAGCGCCGCCGGGCGCATATCCTGCCAGTGCGCTTCGATATAGCTGATGCAGTCGGCGCGGCTGTCCGGCCCGGTCACGGTCTGCCAGCCGGGCGGCACGTCGGCAAAGGCGGGCCACAGGCTGTACTGCTGCTGCGCATTCAGCAGCACCAGAAAACTCAGGCTTTCATCGTCAAACGGGTTCTGTTGTTCAGTCATGGTGGGTTCCTGTTTCTGCAGGGTGTTGAGGATCGGCGAAATCGGCCAGCAGCCAGCGCAGGCCGTCAATCAGCCCGCCGCGCCAGCACAGCGAATCGTGGCCGCCGGAGAATATGCGGAAGAAGGTTTTGTGCCCGGCGGCAACCAGCGCTTCGTGCATCTGCTCGCTGAGCGGGGCCATATCGCCTTCGCGGTTGCCGGCTTCCATAAAGATGGTCAGTCGACTGGCGGGAAGATCGCGCTGAATCAGCTGCGCGGTCAGCCAGCCCATTTCACGCTGCTTCAGCTCGCCAAAGTTGCGGATCAGCTGCATATTCGGCCACCAGAACGATCCGGACTGGCTGAGCACGCGGCCAAAGCGGTGCGGGCGGTGCAGCCCGGCATAGGTCGCCGCCAGCCCGCCGTAGCTCTGGCCGGTGACCACGGTGCGATCGGCCTCTTCGCTGAACGGCGTTCGGCCGCGCGCCAGCGGCAGCAGTTCTTCTTCTACTGCCTGCCAGAAGGCGGGGTTGCACGGCAGCTCTTTCTCGCGCCATTCCATATTAATGACGTCAATAAACAGCCAGGCCGCCGCCGGGAAATGATTGCTCTCGGTTTCGCTGTCCAGCGCGCTGAACAGCGGGCTGCCTTCCGCCCAGTTCTGGCCGTCGAGGACGATCACCAGCGGGCGGGTTTCCGGCGTGGCGGTCTGCCCGGTGGTGTAAAGCCAGATGCGGCGTTCATTGCCCAGCAGATCGCTTTGCCAGGTGAACTGTTGCAGGCGACCGGCGTCCGCCAGCGGCGTATGGCCGGAGTCCAGCAGATGCCATGAAGACTGATCCGGCGCACCCGGCATATGGGCGGCGGAGAGGGGATGATGGCGGCTGTTAAAGTGCGGTGCGCTGTGGTTCAGCGGATCGGAAATGGCAAAGGGGAACAGCGATATCCACCACTCGCGCTGCTGGCGGGCGCGGGTTTCCGCATCGCTACTGAACGCGGGAGGCAGCTGCGCGGCACCCACCGGGATCAGGCTGTAGCTGCCGCGCCACTGCGGATCGATCTCGGTTGACCAGTGCCAGACATCGGTGCCCGGCACGCGATGCAGGCTCTGCGGCTGCGGGCTGTGGTGGTCGGTGACGCAGTTAATATCGGCATATACCTGACGCACCGGAGACTGCGATTCATCACCGGCGGGATCGCGCCAGAAGTAGCTCATTTTGACCCGCTCAGCGGAATACGCTTCCACCAGCGGCGTACCGATATGCGCCAGCTCCTGCCACCAGGCCTCTTCGCCAACGTTTTCCATTGCTAGCAATGCTGCTGCACTTCCGTACGGCTGGCGTGAGGGGCGTGGCCACATCTTTTTCGTCACGGATGTTTTCCTTTGGTTACATTATGTTACTTAAAGTTCATCTTTCTAAGTACGCTTAGATTAAACAACGCTAATGCAAATATTATTGAGAACAATTTGCATTTGCAATAATATGCCGCCCAACTTTCCAGGGGATGACGGTAAGTTACGTAGAGATAACGGTTTTCTCCTGGAAGGAGTGTGGAAAAGTACCGTCAGTCGCAGTGGCAAACGGGCTTTCTTTCTTCGTCGCGCTTATCAATTTTGCTGACAGCCGCGGCTTTATGGGGATTCCCCTGAAAAGTTGTTCCGGACGAGAGAACTGAACATGTTTAAAAAGATTATAAAGCAGGCAGGACCAGGCCTGGCAATACACTCTGAAAAACCTTCCATGCGTATTTTACTGGCTTCTTCTCTGTTAATGCTGCCGCTGGCCCATGCCGCCGCAGAGGACACCATTACGGTGACCGCAGAGAACCGTGAAAGCGTCACATCCCCCCTGAAAGGCGTAGTGGCGAAAGAGAGCGCCGCCGGGACCAAAACCGGCACGCCTTTGCGTAAAACGCCGCAATCGATTTCTGTGGTCACCCGCGAGCAGATGGACGACCAGGCGTTTGAGTCGGTGGCCGATGCGCTGAGCTACACCAGCGGCGTGGTGACTAACTATCGCGGTAACTCTAACCGCAACGACGAAGTGATCAGCCGCGGCTTCCGCTATGCGCCGAAGCTGCTGGACGGGCTGCACTCCGGCCTTTCCAGCTCCAGCGGTGGAGCAGGGCAGATCGACCCGTGGCTGTTAGAGCGCGTTGAGATGGTCCACGGCCCGGCGGGCGTGCTGTACGGCCAGGTCAGCCCAGGCGGCCTGCTGATGATGACCAGCAAGCGCCCGACGGCGGAAAGCATTCACGAAGTGAAGCTCAGCACCGGTAACCATCACCTGGGCGAAGCGGCATTTGATTTCGGCGGTAAGCTGAACGATGACAACACGCTGTTCTACCGCCTGAACGGCATCGCCAGCACCAAAAATGAAACGGTGAAGCACAATAAACAGCAGCGCTGGGCGATTGCACCGGCGATCACCTGGCTGCCGAATGCCGATACCAGCTTCACCCTGCTGACCAGCTACCAGAACGATCCAAAGGCCGGGTCGCGCAACTTCCTGCCGATGGCGGGGACGCTGAAAAATACGAGCGTCGGCTACCTGCCGTATGATTTCAACATCAACGATCAGAGCTTCTACGGCAACAAGCGTGAGCAGGCCTCCATTGGTTACGAGCTGGATCACAACTTCAACGAAGCGCTCTCCTTCCAGCAGAACCTGCGCTATACCCACCGCGATGAAGACTATAAATATATGGTCTACACCACCAGTTCCAGCGTCAACGACCACACCATCAATCGTCGTCCGCAGCAGGAAACGGCGATGACCAACGAGTTCGGCGTGGATAACCACCTGAAAGGTGTGTTCGATACCGGCGAAATCAGCCATACCGTGCTCGGCGGCCTGGATTACCGCTGGAGCCGCGTGGCCAGCACGCTGTCGCGCCATACGTCTGATAAGTACCAGCTTGACTGGGCCAACCCGACCAGCGTTGAGGTGAACAGCGCCGATATTGCGCTGACCACCAGCAGCGTTAAGCAACTGCACCAGGTTGGGCTGTACCTGCAGGACCAGCTGGAGTGGGATAACTGGAACCTGGTGCTGTCCGGCCGTAACGACTGGTCGCAGACCCGCACCATCAACCGCATCAGCGGATCGGACGTCACCCAGAACGACAGTAAGCTGACCGGCCGCGCGGGCCTGCTGTACGCCTTTGATAACGGCCTGTCGCCGTATATCAGCTACAGCACCTCGTTTGAACCGAACCTGAGCACCGGCGCGCCGGGGACCGATCCGTTTAAGCCGACCACCGGCGAACAGACGGAAGTCGGGCTGAAGTTCCAGCCGGTCGGCAGCGATACGGTGATGACCGTTTCCTGGTTCGACATCAATCAGAAGAACATCACCTCCTATAACAGCACCACCGGCTACAACGAGCAGATCGGTAAGGTGAATTCGCAGGGTGTGGAAACGGAAATTCACGCGCAGCCGATCCCGGAAGTGAAGCTGATTGCCGCCTATACCTACACCGATGCGGTGACCAAAGAAACCTATACCGCTTCGCAGCTGGGCCATACGCCGGCCAGTATTCCGCGCCACGCGGCATCGGCCTGGGGCAGCTACAGCTTCCTGAACGGTCCGCTGAGCGGCTTCACCGTCGGTGCGGGCGTGCGTTACGTGGGTGATGCACCTGCGGACTCAACCGGCACCGACGAAGTACCGCACTACACCCTGTACGATGCGATGGTGAAGTACGAGCTGGGCCACGCCGTTTCTTCGCTGGAAGGCACCACCGTACAGCTGAACGTGCAGAACCTGACCGACGAACGCTATGTTGCCTCGTGCAGCAATACCGAAGCCTGCTTCTACGGTACAGACCGTACCGTGGTGGCCTCGGTGAACTACCGCTGGTAAGCACACCACGCAGTCGCTCCGCTAATGTGCCGGACACATTTCCGTCAACGTTTCCGGCCAGTTTTCCGCGAAATGTCCGGGAAATATCCGGCGGACGCTCAGCCTTGCTGAGCCTTCGCCAGCGGACTCTTTAATCATCCCTTTGCCACCCATTCGGGTGGCATTTTTTTTACTGCCGGATTTATTTTTGATCGTTTCCTGCGCGATTTGGCCATAATTGCTGCAAATGATAATGGCATTGAGAATTATTTCCATTTGCAATAATATGCACCTCAGCTTTTGCATGGAAATCGCTAACTCGATATGCAGTAAGGTTTTCGTGCCATCGCCATAACAAGAACCACAGCCGAATACGGCTGATGAGATCTGTGATAGCGGTCGGGATACTTTTTTTAACGATAAGTTCCTGGCCGGACTGGTGTTTTTTTGGCAAGCAGTTCCTGAATGGATGAAGAGATATGTTCAGTACCGTAAAAAAACAAGCAAGACCAGGCTTTGCAGTACGTTCCGATAAACACACAATGCGTTTTTTACTCGCCTCCAGCCTGCTGGTGGTGCCGATGGCCCACGCCGCGACCGCCGCGGAAAATACGCTGACCGTGACGGCCCAGGCTCAGGAGAGCGTAACGGCGCCATTAAAAGGCGTGGTGGCAAAAGAGAGCACCGCCGGAACCAAAACCGATACCCCGCTGCGCAAAACTCCGCAGTCAATCTCAGTCGTCACCCGCGATCAGATGGACCAGCAGGAACCGGCCTCGGTTGCTGATGCGTTGGCCTACACCAGCGGTGTGGTAACGACCTACCGCGGTAACTCCAACCGTAATGACGAAGTGATCAGCCGTGGCTTCCGCTACGCGCCGAAGCTGCTGGACGGTCTGCACTTCGGGCTTTCCAGCCAGAACGGCGGAGCGGGGCAGTTTGACCCGTGGCTGCTGGAGCGCGTGGAGATGGTTCACGGACCGGCAGGCGTGCTGTACGGCCAGGTCAGCCCCGGCGGCGTGGTGGTGATGACCAGCAAGCGCCCGACCGCGCAGGAGATCCGCGAAGTTAAGTTGAGCAGCGGTAACCGCCACCTGGCGGAAGCGGCGTTTGACTTCGGCGGCAAGCTGAACGACGACAACACGCTGTTCTATCGTCTGAACGGCATCGGCAGCACCAAACACGAATTCGTGAAGGACAATAAGCAGGAGCGCGTGGCCATTGCCCCGGCGCTGACCTGGCTGCCAAACGAAGACACCAGCTTCACGCTGTTAACCAGCTACCAGAACGATCCGAAAGCCGGTTCGCGTAACTTCCTGCCGCGCGCGGGTACGCTGTACTCCACCAGCGTTGGCTACGTGCCTTACGACTTCAACGTCAGCGAATCGAACTACGATAAGTCGAAGCGCGAACAGGCCTCCATCGGCTATAACCTCGACCATAACTTCAACGATGCGGTGTCGTTCACCCAGAATCTGCGCTTCACCCACCGTGATGAAGATTACAAGTATCTGGTGTACAACGTCGTTGCCCCGGCGAACGACCATACTCTGACTCGCATGGCGCAGCACGAATCGCAGCTGACCAACGAATTCGGCGTGGATAACCAGCTGAAAGGCGTGTTCGATACCGGCGCGGTGAAACATACCGTACTGGGCGGGCTGGACTACCGCTACAGCCATATCAATTCGAAGATGTATCGCGACCGCAACAGCGACTACCCGATCGACTGGGCGAACCCGAGCCATACCGATATTGATGCCAGCAAGCTGTCGCTGGTCTCCAGCGATCAGAAAACCCTGAACCAGGTGGGCGTTTACGTACAGGACCAGCTGGAGTGGAACGACTGGAACCTGCTGCTTTCCGGCCGCCACGACTGGTCGCAGGTCAATACGCGCGACAACACCTCCGGCGGCTCTGAAGTCAGCTACAATGACAATCAGTTCACCGGGCGCGCGGGCCTGCTGTACGCCTTCGACAACGGTATTTCCCCGTACGTCAGCTACAGCACCTCGTTTGAACCGACGCTGTATCAGGGCGAACCGGGCAGCCCGGCGATGAAGCCAACCACCGGCAAACAGACCGAAGTCGGTGTGAAGTATCAGATCCCGGACAGCAATACCCTGCTGACGCTTTCCTGGTTCGATATCACCCAGAAGAACGTGGCCTCGTTTAACCGCACCACCTTCTTCTACGATCAGATAGGTAAAGTGAAGTCTCAGGGCGTGGAAGCGGAAGTTCACGCGCAGCCAACGCCGGAAATTGCGCTGACTGCGGCGTACTCCTACACCGATGTGGAAACGAAAGACTCGCCAACCGCCGCTGAAATCGGCCACAGCCCGGCGGCGATCCCGCGCCATGCGGCGTCTGCCTGGGGCACCTACAGCTTCCAGCAGGGCGTGCTGAATGGCTTTACCGTGGGCACCGGCGTGCGCTACATCGGTACCGCGCCGGGTGATGCGACCGGGGAATACTATGTTCCGCACTACACGCTGTACGATGCAATGATGAAATATGACCTCGGTCAGGCAACGTCATCCCTGCGTGGTACTACCCTGCAGCTGAATGTGCAGAACCTCAGCGATAAGAAATACGTTTCCTCATGCAGCGGCGAAGATGCCTGCTTCTACGGCGTGGGTCGTACGATTATCGCCTCGGTTGACTACCGCTGGTAAACCGCTGCCCTGAAGCATAAGGGCCGCTGTACGGCACGTTCGAGCCGCTGTCTGTGTTGCAGACAGCGGCTTTTTTATTGCGAGTGCGGTTGGTATGCTCAGCCGAATTCAGTAGATTGACGTATCACTCAATAAAAGAAAACGGCATGAAACATATCACCCTTAGCGGCGACAACTATCAGATTGGCTATCGGCTTGGCGAGCTGGGCAGCGATGCTTACCTGCGCGAAGTGCGTGCCACCGCGCTGTGGAGCCACACCAGCGCGTTGAAAAACAGCGATCGAGTGCAGGCCATGCAGCAGCTGGTGCAGCAGCGTTTTCCTCTGCTGTGGCAGGAACTCCGCGGCCTGGCGGACGGCTTGCAGGCACCGTTTGATGAGGTGTTTGCCTGGAACTGTCGCGGCGACCTGCTGCCGTCAACCTCCGACGGCTGCACCACCGTAACCGGTTTTACCTACGCGGGCGAAGCGCTGATTGCGCACAACGAAGACGGTTTCCCGCAGCTGCGGGAACACTGCGGTATCGTCACCGTTCGGCCGCAACAGGGGCTGGCGTTTACCAGCTTTTTCTATCCCGGTTCAATCTGCGGGCATACCGTGGCGGTTAACGAGCGCGGGCTGGTCAATACGGTAAACAATATTCGCGCATCGGAACGCCCGCTGGGGTTACCACGGCAGATCCTGGCGCGTGCGGCGCTGGATGCGGCCACGATCGATGAAGCAGTCACGATCCTCACTTCGCAGCCGCGCGGCGGGGCGTTCCATCACAGCCTGGCGCAGTGCGGCGATGCGCGCATTGTCAGCGTGGAGGCTACCGGCACGGCGCAGCATGTGCAGATCAACCCTCGTCGCTACGGCCATGCGAACCATCTGATCCACCCGGACATGTCAGCGGTGGCACAGACTATTACAGGCAGCTCCGACAGTCGACAGCAGCGCCTGCAGCAGTGGCTGACAGAAAGCGAAGAGCAGCCGTTAAACCCGGCCCAGGCCCTGAGCATCCTCAATGACAACCAGCACGCTGACCTGCCGATCCTGCGGCTGGACCCGGCCGATCCGGATGAAGAAAACACCCTGGCGACGGCGATTTTCGTTATCGGCGCAAGTCAGGTGAACTGGACGCTGTTTACCGACGATCGCCAGCACGCCTGTCTCTCCGGTCAGCAGCCGTGAAGTCAGCACAGAACCCGTATCAGCTCTCTTTTTGAGCAAATAAATCGGCTGCGTTTTGCGGCCGATCACAGATTGCCGCCTGATGCGGTGAAAAACTCTCCCCGGACATTAATCTGATAAAAAATCACTGCTTATCCGTGACGGTTGGCCCGCCCCCGGGCCTGCATCGCCGCTGCAATTCAGTGTATGATATCGGTCGCTTCAGCAGCGGTTATCCCCGGCCGTCTGTGCCGCTACAGGAGAAACATCCGTGAATCAGAGCCAGCGCGAACATATTGCCACGGTGATGGCCAGTATCAGCAACAGCGCAACGTCGTTGCCTGCCAGGCCGCACGACAGGGCGATCCGCGACTCCTGGCAGCGCTGCGTGGAACATCACGGGCTCGATCCCAGCCGTATGCAGGAGGCGCGTATTCTTCCGTGGCACGAGCTGCGGGAATATCGTCAGGAAATGGAAGAGTTTCGCCATATCGCCCACCACGGCCTGACGGTGCTGTATAAGCAGATTGCCGCTGCGGGATACGTGCTGCTGCTGACCGACGCGCGCGGCGTTACCGTCGATTATCTGGGGGATGCCGATGCGGAAATCAGCCTGCGGCGGGCGGGCCTGTTCCTCGGTGCGCAGTGGACCGAAGCCTGTGCCGGAACCTGCGCCGTCGGCACCGCGCTGGCGACCGGCAAGGCGCTGACCGTGCATCAGGCTGACCATTTTGATGCCACCCATATTCCGCTGACCTGCACCGCCGTACCGCTGTTCGATCCGCAGGGACAGTTGAACGCGATCCTCGATATTTCGGCGCTCAGCTCGCCGCAGCCTAAATCCAGCCAGCAGCTGGCACTGCAAATCGCCAAGCTTTACGCCCATCAGATCGAGAATGCCTGGTTTGAACATCGCCACCGCAACGACTGGGTGCTGAAGCTCAGCCCGGCGTCGCCGTTTGTCGAGGTCAGCCCGGATTTCCTGATTGCGTTCGATGCCTGCGGCAATGTGGTGGGGCATAACCATCGCGCCCAGCGCATGCTGGAAAAAGAGCTGGGAATAGACGCACCGCCGCCGCACAGCAAGAGTACGCTGCTGGGGATGCCGATCGAGCAGCTGTTTAACACCTCGATTGACAGCCTGCCGGACTGGCTGGCCAGTGCCAACGGGCGGCAGGGCACGCTGGAGCGCGCGCGCAGTGGTGAAAAGCTGTTTGTCACCGCCGTGCAGCCCACCCGCTGCCCGCCGCGCCGCCCGAGCAACCCGGATGCGATACCCGCTCCGCTGGCGGCTCTCAACGGCGGTGATGCTGTGCTGCAACAGCAGTTACAGCGCGCCTCGCGGTTGCTACAGGCCTCGTTGCATCTGGTGATCCACGGGGAAACCGGCAGTGGCAAAGAGTACTTCGCCCGCGCGTTTCATCAGGCCAGCGACCGCCGCGAGCGGCCGTTTGTGGCGGTGAACTGTGCGGCTATTCCGCCAACGCTGATTGAAAGCGAACTGTTTGGTCATCTGCCTGGCAGCTTCTCCGGCGCGGGCAGCAAGGGGCGGCGCGGTCTGATTCAGGAGGCCGACGGCGGTACGCTGTTCCTGGATGAAATCGGTGATATGCCGCTGGAGATGCAGACCCGCCTGCTGCGGGTGCTGGCCGAGCAGGAGGTGCTGCCGGTGGGCGCAACCCGGCCGGTGCCGGTGGATGTGCGGGTGATCTCGGCTTCGCATCACGCGCTGGATCGGCTGGTGGCCGAGGGGCGTTTCCGTACCGATCTGTTTTACCGCTTACAGGGGGCGCGCATCACTCTGCCGCCGCTGCGCCAGCGTAGCGATCTCGACTGGCTGATTGATAAGCTGCTGGCGGGAAGGGTAGAGATGAGCGCGGCTGCACGCCGGCGTCTGCATTCGCATAGCTGGCCCGGCAATTTACGCGAGCTGAATAACGCGCTGGATTATGCCGCAGCGGTGTGCGACGGCGGTCGTATTGAGGTCGGGGATTTGCCGGAGGGGCTGACAACCGCTGCAGCATCATTGCAGGTGGTGGCGGGGTTGTCTCAATCTTCTGGTGATATCGATATTGAATCTTTGTCGCATTCTGCCGTTGTGCCATTAGCGCCGACGCAGGCCGCTTTTGCCGATGCGGCTTTACCGCCTGAAGCGCAGTTGCTGGTGCAGTATTTGCGTGCGGCGCGCTGGAATCATAGTGCGGTGGCTCGGCAGATGGGGATCAGTCGTATGACGCTTTATCGCCGGATGCAGCGGTTTGGGATTCAGTCGCCGGTGAATGAGGGGTGAGATCATGCTTGCTGATGTGCTGACCAGTTGCCCAGTTGCCCTGGTGCCTGCGCTGACGGAGCCTGTAAATAATTCTGTGTAACTGCCCACAGTTAAAGATGGCCGTTCA
>NZ_JACVTS010000041.1:0-23082 GCF_016624545.1 Erwinia sp. S38
AAACCGGCGACGGGAAACCGTTCTAGAGTTCGAATCTCTACGCTTCCACCATCCATTCTGACCCCGAGCTTGAAGAAGCTCGGGGTTTTTGCTTTTTACAGCTATCACCTCAAACGTCTTCTGTTTTCCCTCACATCCTGCTATTTTCTTGCTGTAATGAGCGATTGAGCATTACCGAAAACATCTTGTTTCTTTTCAATCTTCTAATGCCACTAAACCGCCGGGGGCAGAGTCTGCTATATTCTCAATATCGATGATGATTGTGAGTTTCTGGACTTTCTCTGGAGAGCGGTGGTGGTGACCCAGCGTTGTGCGCTGTTTTCTTCTGTGCTGCACGTTTATCTGCCAGTTATTCACCCTGATGAATCAATGGAATACACCTATGATTAAAAAGTTAAGTCTCTGTGCACTCGCTGTATGCTCTGCACTTTCCGGCGTGTCTGCATGGGCTGCCGATAGCGATTACCAGTTGGAACAGGTGCTGATGATGAGCCGCCACAACCTGCGTGCGCCGCTGGCGGACAATGGTAGCGTGCTGGCACAGGCGACGAAAAAAGCCTGGCCGAAGTGGGATGTACCGGGTGGTCAACTGACCACCAAGGGCGGCGTGCTGGAAGTTTATATGGGGCGCTATACCCGCGAATGGCTGGCGCAGCAGGGGCTGATTAAAGATGGCGAATGCCCGTCTCCTGACGCGATCTATGCGTATGCCAACAGCCTGCAGCGTACCGTCGCCACCGCGCAGTTCTTTATTACCGGTGCGTTCCCGGGATGCGATGTAGCGGTTTCTCATCAGGATGAAATGGGATCGATGGACCCGATCTTTAATCCGGTTATCACCAGCAACAGTGAAGACTTCAACAAGCAGGCGCTTTCAGCGATGAATGCCGAAGGCGAAAAGCTGGCGCTTAAGCCTGCATTCCAGCGCCTGGAAAAAATTATCGATTATAAAAACTCTGCGGCCTGCAACGGCAAAAAACAGTGCGATCTTTCCAGCACCAATCAGAACACCTTCAGCGCCGACAGCGGCAAAGAGCCCGGCGTTTCTGGTCCGCTGAAAGTGGGTAACTCACTGGTTGATGCGTTTACCCTGCAGTATTACGAAGGCATGCCGCTCGACCAGGTGGCATGGGGACAGATCAAAACTCCGGAGCAGTGGAAAGAACTGTCGGCCATTAAAAATGGTTATCAGGACACACTGTTCACCTCTCCCCTGGTCGCGCGAGAAGTGGCTGCCCCGCTGGTGGACTATATTCGCAGCATGCTGATCGACCAGGATAAAGACAGCGCGCCGAAAGTCACGCTGATGGTCGGCCATGATTCTAATATCGCCTCATTACTGACCGCACTGGACTTTAAACCTTATGATTTAGCGGATCAGAACGAGCGTACGCCGATTGGCGGAATGATTCAGTTCCAGCGCTGGCTGGATAAGAAAAACAACCGTGAGCTGGTGAAGGTTGAATACGTTTATCAGAGCACCGAGCAACTACGCGATGCAGAACCTCTGTCGCTGGATAACCCGCCGAAACGCGTGACCCTGCAAATGGCCGGCTGCCAGACTGATGCTAACGGTTTCTGCCCGTGGGATCAGTTCACTGCGGTGTTGAATACTGCGCTGCAGGGTACGTCAATGCAGGTTGCTGAACCTGTTGCCGCCTCAGCCGATGCGGCTGACGTAACGAAAGAGGCATCGGACAAAGCTGCTGCCGATCAGGCTGCTGCTAAAGCAACACAGGATAAACCCGCGACGGAAGCCAAAGATAAAGCGACGGCTGAACAGCAGGCAAAAGACAAGGCAGCTCAGGAAAAAGCGGCGAAGGAAAAGGCCGCCGCGGAGAAGGCGGCAGCTGACAAAGCTGCTGCTGAGAAAGCCGCAGCCGAAAAAGCTGCCGCAGAACAGGCAGCAAAAGATAAGGCGGCCGCCGATAAGGCCGCTGCTGACAAAGCGGCAGCGGATAAAGCCGCAGCAGAGAAAGATACGGCCAGCGAAACTAAGACCGCTCAGCCTGATTCCGCCAGCAGCGCTGATAAAACACAGGCGCAGCCGTCAGCGAGCTGATTGCGTTTTTCCAGACACGCCAACGTTAAAAGGCCGACACCCGGGTGTCGGCCTTTTTTTCACTATTTTCAAGGTGGGCTTATTTGCTGATTACCACCAGCTTTTGATTCACAAACTCTTTAATACCAAGATCGGAAAGCTCACGGCCAAAACCAGAACGTTTGATGCCGCCAAACGGTAACTCCGGTGCGGTATTACTGGCCGAGTTGATATACACCATGCCGGTTTCAATACGCGATGCCAGCGCTTTGCCGCGAGCGATATCTCCGGTGAACACGGCACCACCCAGACCATAGTGGGAGTCGTTAGCCAGTTTGACCACCTCATCGTCATTACGCACGATGTAGATCTGCGCTACCGGGCCGAAAAACTCTTCAAACCAGGCGGGGTTATCGCGGGTTATTCCGGTAAGAATGGTTGGCTGATAGAAACAGCCTGCACCGTCCACCGGCTTGCCGCCCAGCACCAGTTTTGCGCCTTTTTCAACGGCCTGTTTCACCTGTTTCTCAAGGCGATCGCGCGCTGCTGCGGAAGAGAGTGGGCCAAGCGTCGTGTTGGGATCTAACGGATCGCCAATTTTCACCGCCTCAAAAGCGGCAACGAGTTTTGCCATAAACGTCTCGGCGATCTTCTCGTGTACGAGGAAACGTTTCGCGGCGGTACACACCTGACCGCAGTTACTGAGGCGCGCACCTGCACCCGCCTTCACGGCTTTGTCCAGATCGCAGTCATCGAGCACCACGAAAACGTCGTTACCACCGAGTTCAAGGGTCGTTTTCTTCAGATATTTGCCCGCCTGCTGCGCTACCGCACTGCCCGCACGTTCTGAACCGGTAAGGGCTGCGCCCTGTACGCGGTCATCAGCAATCAACTCTGCGATTTGCTCATTACTGGCGAACAGATTGGTCCAGGCACCTTCCGGCGCACCGGCCTGGCTGACCAGGTCAGCAAACAGCGTTGCGCAATGCGGAACGTTTTGCGCATGTTTTGCCAGCACCGGATTACCGGCAGCGAGGTTAGGAGCCAGCACCCGCATCAACTGATAGAAAGGAAAATTCCACGGCTCAACGGCGACCAGCACGCCGATCGGATGATGTTCCACCCAGGCCTCACCCAGCTCGCTGGGATAACGTACCGGAGAAAGGAAACGCTCGGCGTTTTCGGCATAGTAGCGAGCGATCTGTGCACAAAGCTCAACTTCTCCCCGGCTTTGGCCAATCAGCTTGCCCATTTCTTCACTGGCGGCGGTGGCCAGTTCCTCTACGCGTTCCTCGATCAGCGTTGCCAGCTTCTGTAATACCTGCAGGCGCGGTTGAATACTCCCTTTCGACCAGTCGGAGTGATACAACGCATCGGCGGTTGCCAACGCCTGTTCTACCTGTTCGTCAGTGTGCGCGGGCCAGGACTTTATCAGCTTATTGCTCGCGGGATTGATGGTCTGATAGGACATTCTACGCTCCTTGGTCGTTAGTCAGCCCTGGCGGGCTGAAATGTGTCACGTGGAATTAAGCGTAGTAGAAACCTTGAAGTGCATGCCAGGTTATCGGAAGACTCCCAGTGGGCTACAAACAAAAAGGGCGGGAAAATCCCGCCCCTGGCTTCAGACGTTTTTGCGTTCGACGACTTTGTTATCCCAGGTCAGCACATCGTCTTCGGTTTTGTTAAATGCGCGGATAAGAACGTCGTCACTTCCCTGCTGCGCCCAGATTTGTTCGGCAAGGCGTTCATCATAGTTAGCCACCTCAAAGATGGCTTCGGCGATTTCCAGCGAGGTACAGCGCAGGGCGGCCCATTCTCCTACGTGATGAGCCTTAGATTGTTGTGTTGCCATAATTGCCTCCTGTCAGATTATCCGTTGAGTTTCACTGCCAGCCCGGCAACATATTCACCCTGATAGCGGGCAATATTGAGTTCTTCCTCACTGGGCTGACGGGAACCATCGCCGCCGGCAATTGTGGTCGCGCCATACGGCGTCCCGCCGCGCACTTTGGAGATATCGAAGAGTTCCTGCGTTCCGTATCCGATGGGAACGATTACCATGCCGTGATGGGCGAGGGTGGTCCAGGTTGAGGTGATGGTCTGTTCCTGACCGCCCCCGGTACCGGTAGAGGCGAAGACGCTGGCGAGTTTGCCGTAAAGGGCACCGGAGGCCCAGAGCCCACCGGTACGATCGAGAAAGTTACGCATCTGCCCGGCCATATTACCGAAGCGGGTCGGTGTGCCAACCAGGATGGCATCATAGTCTGCCAGTTCTTTCGGGTCAGCCTCCGCTGCGGTCTGGCCGGTTTTACCGCCAACCTCGGCAAAACGGGCGGCATCCATCGTCTCCGGCACGCGTTTAATGGTGACTTCTGCACCTGGGACTTTACGGGCACCTTCTGCAACGGCCTGCGCCATTGTTTCAATATGTCCGTACATGGAGTAATAGAGCACTAGAATTTTAGCCATACGCTACTGACCTCCTCAACGCTAAGTTAATTTTTAACTGATTTTTCAGTATAGAAGATGCCTCTGCGGCTGCCTGGCGGCAGATCAATTTTGTATTAAAAATCATTGCAGGATGGTCCAGAGTCTGGCTATGCAGGCGGCGGGCAGGGCCAGCAAACCCGGCAGGGTGTGATGAACGCAGCCCAGACCGTGCGGTGCTTGACCGGATGCCGTTATCCCCGCACACTGACGCCAAAATTACAGCAGAGTGCGTTATGTCTGGTTTACTTTCCCGTTATAAATTCTCCATTAATACCAGCGAGCTGGTACTTATTCTGATCACCATGGTCTGGGGTGGGACGTTTCTTGCCGTGCATCATGCGATGACCGTCAGCGGCCCGTTCTTTTTTATTGGCGTGCGGTTTGCCGTTGCGGCGCTGTTGCTTGGGCTGGTTTCATGGCGCGTTATGCGCAACGTCACCTGGCCTGAGATCAAAGCCGGTGTGCTGATCGGCATTGCGATTGGGTTAGGGTATGGCCTGCAGACTTATGGTATGCAAACCATCTCCAGCAGCAAGTCGGCCTTTATTACTGCAATGTACGTACCGCTCGTTCCGCTAATGCAGTGGGTGTTTCTGCGTAAAATGCCGGGGCTGATGTCGTGGATTGGCATTGCGCTGGCGTTCAGCGGACTGCTGTTGCTGGCCGGGCCCGATGGCGGAGAGGTGGCGTTTAACGTCGGTGAGATTGCCACGCTGCTCAGCACGCTGGCGATTGCCGCAGAGATCCTGCTTATTGGAGCCAGTGCGGGGAAAGTGGATGTGCGGCGCGTGACCGTCATTCAGCTGGCCGCCGCCTCGATTTTTGGTTTTCTGATGATGGCCCCGAACGGCGAGTCTGTTCCGGCGTGGAGCCCGTATCTGCTGTACAGCGCGGTGGGCCTGGGTATCGCCAGCGCCATCATTCAGGTGACGATGAACTGGGCACAGCGCAGCGTTTCTCCGACTCGCGCCACCGTGATTTATGCCGGTGAACCGGTATGGGCAGGCGTTGTAGGGCGCATTGCCGGAGAACGCCTGCCGGCTATCGCTCTGCTGGGCGGCGCATTGATTGTAATGGGGGTACTGGTTAGCGAGCTGAAACTGAAGCGCAAAAAAAAGGCGAAGGGATCGCCTTCGCCCGTAGAGTGTAAAAACGGCTAACTGTCCTGGCGTACTACGCTGCCGTCGCTTAAGGCAGCGGCACGCTTATGGCTCAGAATCGCATTGAGCAGAATCGCACCAAACGTCGCCGTACCGATGCCGCCAAGTGTGAAGCTGCCGATTTTCAGTGCGAAATCACCCGCACCCAGTACCAGTGTCACCGCCACCATAATCAGGTTACCGTTCTGGCTAAGATCAACGTTGTTCTGTACCCAGATCCGCGCACCGGCCACGGCAATCAGGCCGAAGACCACGATCGAGGCACCGCCGATGACCGGGCCCGGAATCGTGTGGATCAGCGCACCAAACTTAGGTGAAAAGCCCAGTACCATGGCAATCAGCGCTGCTGCAACGAACACCAGTGTCGAATAGACTTTGGTTACGGCCATCACCCCGATATTTTCCGCATAGGTGGTCACGCCCGTTCCGCCTGCGCTACCGGAAATCATCGTAGCCAGACCGTCACCGACGAACGCACGGCCCATCCACGGATCGAGGTTGCGCCCGGTCATTCCGGCCACGGCTTTGATATGGCCGAGATTTTCCGCCACCAGAATCACCGCCACCGGCGCGATCATCACGATAGCCTGAGTGCTAAACGTGGGTGACGTAGTCTGCGGCATACCGAACCAGGCCGCAGCGGCCAGCGGGCTGAAGTCCACCGGCGTGCCAAAACCCAGCACGTTGGTCATCAGTGCATAAATCGCCCATGCGACAATCAGCCCGACCAGGATGAGCAATCGCTGCACCATGCCGCGGGTAAAAACCGCCACCACGCCGATACACATCACCGTCATCACCGCCATCCAGCTGTCGAACATCGAAGCGGATACGCCGCGAACCGCAATCGGCGCCAGGTTCAGGCCGATGGCCATGACCACCGCCCCGGTGACCACCGGCGGCATCATCTTTTCGATCCAGCGGGTTCCCGCCTTCATCACCACAAAGCCGATCAGCGTGTACAGTGCGCCGCAGGCAATGATCCCGCCCAGCGCAACGCTGATATTGGGGTTGATGCCCTGGCCGTTAAATCCGGTGGCGGCGATGACCACGCCGACAAACGCCGCACTGGAACCGAGGTAGCTGGGAATACGCCCGCCGGTCACCAGAAAGAACAGCAGGGTGCCAATACCCGACATCAGGATCGACAGGTTAGGATCAAAACCCATCAGCAGCGGCATCAACACGGTGGCACCGAACATCGCCACCGCGTGTTGCAGGCCCATAATCAGGGTTTGCCCGACGGGCAACGCTTCATCGGGCGCGACAATATCCTGCGCTGACGCCGTTTTTTTCGACCATTGAGGAAACCAGGAACTCGCCATCGTCTTCTCCAGAGTGTCATAACCACATTGACCGGCCGCGTTGCCGCTGAATGAGCCAGTAGGTATGCGGGCCGTGTAGCCCGCGAAGAAAAATCAGAAACTGTGCTCTCCCACCGGGTGATAGCGGCGATCGAAATAGATCAGGCCGCTTCGGCTATCGCCAAACACCAGCGCGCGGGTTTCACAGACCAGGATGTCATGTGTACCGACGCTGACAATCTGGCTGACGATGCAATCAAATGAGGCCAGCGCGCCGCTGAGGATCGGTGACCCGGTTACCTGGGTCGTCCAGTCGGCGGCAATAAAGCGCTCGGCCATTGGCGTTTTACCGCCGAACAGACCGGACAGCGACTCATGACCTGCGGCCAGCGTATTGACGCACAGCTGCATGTTCTCTCTGAATACCTCGTATACCGAAGCAGAACGATTCAGGCATACCAGCAGCGTCGGAGGTGAATCCGTGACGCTGCACACCGCCGAGGCGGTAAAGCCAGCGCGCCCCGCGGGGCCGTCGGTGGTGATAATATTGACGGCGGCGCCAAGGCGAGACATGGCATCACGAAACTGCTGTTTTTCTACCGTCGGGTCATTCAGGGTTTCAGCCATATCAGCTCCATATCAACGGTTTCGGGGCTACGTTCGGTATGCTGCAGCCAGGTCAGTAAATGGTGATTAAAGGTGGCACTGTCGGTAACGCTCATGGCATGGCCTCCCCAGTTCATTTGTTGTAGCGTGGCATTGGGCAGAGCAGCATGCAGGCGTTCGGAACAGATCCAGGGAACCAGCAGATCGTCGCGGGAGCAGAGCAGCAGTACCGGCTGGGTGATACGCGCCGCCTGCGTGCTGTAATCACAGCTCATCAGCGCGTGCAGTCGTTTAAGCAGATTCTCCATCCCCTGAAAATGCGCGGTATGCAGGGCATCTTCGGCTTCAATACGGTCCTGATGTTCCGACAGCCAGTCTGCGGGATAGAGAAACAGCGGCTGAGCGCGGACATAAGCCTCGACACCCGTATTGAGTAACAGATCCTGACGCACGCGAAAGCAGCGACGGGTATGGGCATCCAGCTGAAGCCAGCCGTTGAGCAGTACGAGTCTTTCCACCCTTTGCGGATGGTCGAGCGCCAGCTGCATGGCGATCATCCCGCCCAGCGCGTGGCCGATAACATCGAAGCGTTCAATCCCATGTCGGTCTAGTAGCGCGATCAGCTCGTCGGCCATATCCTGCATGCTGTAACCGTCAGGCAGGCTGTCCGCGCTGCGACCGGTGCCGCGCTGGTCATATACCACCACGCGATAGGCGGCGCGAAGGGCGTTCATTTGCGGTAGCCAGAAGCTCCCCAGTCCGCCCAGTCCGGCGGACAGTACAAGGGTCCTGGCATCGGGATCGCTACGGCCTGACAGTTCGATATGCATCAGGTATCCCCTTATTTACCGATATGCGCCACGCTGGCGATTTCAACCAGTGCATCCGGTTTCACCAGCCCGCACTGAATGCAGAAACGGGCGGGCTTCTCGCCGGGGAAGTAGTCGGCATACACCGCGTTCACCGCCGCGTAGTTGCTCCAGTCGGTAATAAAGATGGAGTTAAAGGTCACGTCATCCATCGTGCCGCCTGCCGTTTCGATAACGCTCTTAATCGTTTCCAGCACGTGGCGGGTCTGCGCCGCCGCGTCGCCAACGTGGACAACGTTATTGTCCTTATCAAAAGGTAGCGTTCCGGAAACATACACGATACCGTCGGCCAGCGTGCCGGGGACGAAAGGTGCTATGGGGATGCTGGTCCCGGGTGGCGTAATAATGGTTTTAGGCATGATGGTTCTTCCTCAGTCAAGTGATGGTTATGCCGTTTGCGGCAGCGCGTTTTGCCCGGCCTTCAGCGTGGCGCAGAAGCTGTCAACGTTAGACACCCAGCCGAAAAAGGTCTCGATATTGAAGATCGCCGCCTGCTGGGCAAACAGCGGTCCGGCCTGATAGGTCGCATCTTCCAGTACGATGCCGAAATATTCGAGGAAGAAACCATCACGCAGCGTTGACTCAACGCAGACGTTGGTCGCGATTCCGGTGAATACCAGATGGCGGATGCCGCGGCTGCGCAGCATGCTGTCGAGTGCGGTATTAAAGAAGCCACTGTAGCGGGGCTTGGGTAAAACGATATCGCCGGGCTGCGGGGTAAGCTGATCGACCAGCTGATAGTCCCAGGTTCCTTTGGCCAGCAGCGTACCCTCCAGTTCAGGGCGCTGGCGCATGGTTTTCAGGGCGTTGGATTTATGCCAGTTTGGCGATCCGGGGCCGCCTGCTTCAACGTAGTTATCGTCCCAGCCGTTCTGGAACCAGATAATCTGTACCCCGGCTTCGCGCGCGGCGTTAACCGCAATGTTAATCCGATCGATAACCGGTCGTGTTGCCGAAACATCAAATCCTGCCAGATCCAGATAGCCACCGGGCGTGGCGTAGGCATTCTGCATGTCGACCACGATCAGCGCGGTCTGCTCGGGCGGGAAGACGATATCCTCCGGACGGGCAGGGAGGGTAACGGCATGTGTTGTTGATGCGGTGGTACAGACTACGGCGCGTTTCGCGTTCATTATGCTACCTCTTTCGCGATATCAATCAGGCCAGCGCGGCTCTTCATCAGTGGCTGAATGCGCTCGCCAAAATCTTCAATGCCCTGCAGGAAATCATCAAACGTCAGCAGGATGCCCTGAGTACCGTCCACGGTGGCGGCCTCATCCAGCATGCGGGCCACGTTGGACCATGAACCCACCAGGGTCCCCATATTGATGTTGACCGCTGACGTCGGGTCGGCCATCTGGCGGACGTTGGTATCGCTCCCGGAGCGTTTATCCTGCTGGCTCTGGGTGGTCAGCCAGGCGAGTGCTTCCTCATCTGCACCGTCTTTGTAGTGTTCCCATTTGGCGCGGGCGGCCTCGTCGGTTTCCGCGGCAATAATCATAAACAGTACGTAAGAGCCCACGTCGCGGCCTGCGGCATCGGCGGCAGCCTTCATGCGAGCGGCGGTAGGGGCAAAAGCAGTTGGCGTGTTGACGCCTTTACCGAAGCAGAAGTTGTAGTCCGCATGCTGCGCCGAAAACGCCATTCCGGCGTCGCTCTGCGCGGCGCAAATCACTTTCATCGGGCGCTGCGGCTGCGGGCTGAGGCGGCAGTCGTTCATGGTGAAGAATTCACCTTTCAGGTCGGATTTACCGGTGCCCCACAGATCGCGCAGCACATTGACGTATTCCGTCAGGTAGTCGTAACGGCGGGAGAAATATTCATCGCCCGGCCACAGTCCCATCTGGTCGTATTCGGGTTTCTGCCAGCCGGTGACCAGATTCACACCGAAGCGGCCGCCGGAAATAGAATCAATCGTTGAGGCCATCCGCGCCACAATGGCCGGAGGCAGAGTCAGGGTGGCTGCGGTGGCATAAATCTCGATGCGGGAAGTCACGGCGGCCAGACCGGCCATCAGCGTGAAGGATTCCAGATTGTGGTCCCAGAACTCCGTTTCACCGCCAAAGCCGCGCAGCTTAATCATCGACAGGGCAAAATCGAAGTTGTAGGCCTCCGCTTTCTGCACAATGGCTTTATTCAGCTCGAAAGTTGGCATGTACTGCGGCGCGTTGCGGGAGATCAGCCAGCCGTTGTTACCGATAGGAATAAAAACACCGATTTTCATATGGAACCCTCTGATTAATTGAAAGATTTAATCCCGGCGCTGCGTTGCATCCTGCGGTTTCCATTAAAGCGGCGCGTTGCAGGAAAGAGTGCAAAGGTTATGCCAAAATTAAAAATGTTAATTAAAACAATGGGTTGTTTTCTCTCTATGAATTTAAAGGTAGAGCAGTCGGTCAAAACGGACCATTTGATAAAAAATAACTGCACAAAAAACTGGCAGCGGTGCGCAATAAAAGTGCAGCGTCGCGATTAGGTGTGATTCGGGTGATTTGGTATTATCCCCGCAACCCATATGGATCACGGAGTCACGGTGAATTCGACAGATAAACAACCGGTCAAAGCCCCGACGCGGCGCTCCCGCGCGGTCGCGGCGAAGCGTTCCGCTATTCTGGCGGCGGCGCTGGAGTATTTTTCACAGTTTGGCATCCACGGCACCAGCCTGGATAAAGTGGCCGAACGCGCCGATGTATCCAAAACCAATCTGCTGTATTACTTCCCTTCTAAGGAAGAACTGTACATTGCGGTGTTAAAAGATCTGCTGGATATCTGGCTGGCACCGCTGCGAGCGCTGCGCGCCGACCAGCATCCGCTGGAGGCTATTCGCCAATACATACGTCTTAAACTGGAGGTATCGCGCGATTATCCTCAGGCCTCCAGGCTGTTCTGTATGGAGATGCTGCAGGGGGCACCGCTGCTGAAGGCTGAGCTGGCGGGGGATTTGCGCCATCTGGTTGAAGATAAGGCGACAATCATTGAACAGTGGGTTCGCGAGGGAAAACTGGCGGAAGTTCAGCCACACCATTTGATTTTTATGCTGTGGGCAACCACGCAGCACTATGCTGATTTTGCGACTCAGGTTGAAGCCGTGACCGGCCAGACGCTAAGCGATGAAGCCTTTTTTAATCAGACGGTGGAAAACGTGCAGAAAATGGTGATTGAGGGAATACGAGTACGCTAAGCCTGGCTGACCGCTAAAGCAGGGCAGTCCGACGATGGACTGCCCCGTTCGGGTAAGGCTTAGGCTTTTTTGCGGCTGCGCAGGAACCAGCCTGTGGCCAGCATCAGGAACCACAGCGGCGTAACCATCAACGCCTGGCGAGTATCTTCTTCCAGCGTTAACAGCACCAGTACGAAGGCGAAGAAGGCCATGCACACCCAGCACATAAACTTGCCCAGCGGCATTTTATAGCTCGACTCCGCATGGCGCTGCGGATGCTTCTTGCGGTAGGCGAGGTACGAGCACAGAATAATCGTCCAGACGAACATAAACAGAATGGCGGAGACCGTGGTGACCAGGGTAAACACCGTCATGACGTTCGGGATCAGATAAATCAGTGCCACGCCGCCCAGCAGGCAGAAGCATGAGAAGAACAGGCCCGTTGTTGGTACTGCACGGCTTGAAAGCACACCAAAACGACGATGCGCCACGCCCTGCTGTGACAGGCCGTACAGCATACGGCTGGTAGAGAAGATACCGCTGTTGGCGGAAGAGGCCGCTGAGGTCAGCACCACGAAGTTAACGATGCTTGCCGCAGCCGGCAGACCAATCAGCACAAACATTTCAACAAACGGGCTGCGGTCGGCGACGACCTGATTCCACGGCGTCACGGCCATAATCACCATCAGTGCCAGCACGTAGAACATGATGATACGCAGGGGAATGGCGTTAATTGCGCGCGGCAGCACTTTTTTCGGGTCGTGCGTTTCGGCAGCTGCGGTGCCCACCAGTTCGATACCGACGAAGGCGAATACGGCAATCTGGAAGCCGGCAAAGAATCCGCTCAGCCCTTTCGGGAACATACCGCCGTGATCCCAGATGTTGCTTAAGGAGGCAGTACCGCCGCCCGGCGAAGGATAGTGCATGGCAACCAGTACAATACCAGTGGCAATCAGCGCAACGATGGCGACGATTTTAATAATGGCGAACCAGAACTCCATCTCACCAAACAGCTTAACGGTGGCGACATTGAGCGATAAGAACACCACGATACACACTAGGGCACTCATCCAGATAGAGAAGTCAGGGAACCACAGCTGGAAGTAGGAGCTGATAGCCACCACGTCGGCAATACCGGTAACAACCCAGCAGAACCAGTAGGTCCAGCCGGTAAAATAGCCGGCCCACGGGCCAAGCAGATCCGCCGCAAAATCGCTGAAGGATTTGTATTCAAGATTGGAGAGCAGCAGCTCACCCATGGCTCGCATGACGAAAAACAGCATAAAGCCGATGATCATGTAGACGAAGATGATCGAAGGCCCGGCCAGGCTGATTGTTTTTCCCGATCCCATGAACAGCCCGGTACCGATGGCCCCACCGATGGCGATAAGCTGGATATGCCGATTGTGCAGGTTACGCCGTAGCGTGTCCGGGCCTTCCTCTGAAAGCGTTGCCTCTTTTGATTGATCAACCATTAAGGTTCTCCTGTCGTGTTCTGTCCTGTGTAAATGAGTTAAAGCTCTGATGGCTTTTATTTCATTCGGTCCTGCCATGATTAGCTGGCATAAGATAGTGTAATAACGCTTTAAACGGGTAATTCTTTTCGGTAATAGTGATGGCGATCGAAGCGAATGATTCCGGTTGACACCACAGGAAGAGGAGCTTAACGCAAAATCAGAATGATAAAGCAGAAAAAACAACGACATTGCGTTAAAGCGGTATTGTCTGCTCAAAAAAACGCCATGCTAAAGGGGGCAGGGTTGGATTCCGGATTAGGAACGTCAAAGAGGAATTGTGTAAACAGATAATGGCTTGCGCCTATTTTGAACATTTATGGCGATTTCAGTTCATCGGCGAGGTTGGTTAATGATATAAAAATCAATCAATTAGTTATCACCGGGTATTCTGGTTTGGCTGCAGTCACTGTCAGGGGAAGACAACATGCAGATCAGGGGGAAAAAAGCGCAAAGTTGATGTATGCTGATAAGATAAATCCTATGATACAAGTGTTATCTGAGGCTTAATGATTGTTGCAAAGTGGGAAGTCAGGACACTCAGGTGATAATAACATACGGTATTGTGATGGATTGGATAAAAGTTGGGCTTGTTTCGGTGAAAAAATAGCTACACTTAATAAAAATTAGTAAACGGTCCTGTAATTTACTCACGAAAACATTATTACAATAATCATTTATCTGGTCACATTTAATGTCTAATTACACAGCAATATTTACAATGAAAACCAGAATCAACGCGAGTGGGTTCCCTTACGTTCCGTTGGGGAATTGATGACTGCTGATACTTATTTCAATTGGCGAGACGAAGTTCAATCAGCATTCAGTAAAGAGACTGAAATTGAACAGGTGACTCTGTTAATTGAGCAACAGGCAAAACGTCTTGGGTTCGATTTTTATGTGCTTTTCATCAAGCACCCTGTGCCATTTACTCGGCCCAAAACCTTCTATTACTGTAATTTACCTGAGAAATGGATAAATTTTTATTTTCAGGAAAACTATTCCCCTGTGGACCCTATCCTGCAGAATTGTCACCTCCCGGGAAGTCTGTGGGTGTGGGACGATGAAAGCGCAGGCGAAGGGGCTGTCATGATGCGTGCGGCAAGGCGGCATGGGATTTATCACGGCATCTCAATCTCAGCCATCGCACAAAACAGAGCAACGGGGATATTATCATTCGCCTCATCAGATCCGTTAAATAATGTAAAGTTAACCACTGAGTTACAACTTAAACTCCAGTATATGGTGGAACTGTCGCTGGCGACGCTCAGCCGGCTTGAAGATATTTCCATGGTCTCTGTGAAACTGGAATTAAGCGATCGCGAGCGCGAAATCCTTAAATGGACGGCGGAAGGAAAAACGTCAGCTGAAATATCGCTGATACTCTCTATTTCTCAGCACACGGTTAATTTTCATCAGAAAAACATGCAAAAACGATTGAATGCGCCAAACAAGACGCAAATTGCCTCTTACGCAGCTGCAATCGGTTTGATCTGAAAAACAACGCAACTACTAATTTTGGTAGTTTCGTATTACTAATTGGTTGTCTACCCTTCGCAAGGGTAACAACCCTGCGCGTCCCGCCCGGGGTGGTTTTCGTGCGGGAGTGCGACGGGGATTTATAAATGAAAATTATCCAGACCAAACTGAAGGATATGCCTTCCTCGTTGCTGGCCGAATTGGGAAGCTACCGCTACAGCGTGTTTGCCAGAGAAGAAGGTTGGTCAATTCCTTCACGACTCAGTACCCCAGGCCAGGAGTACGATCGCTTTGATCGTTCCGATGTCTGCTGGCTGATCGCCTGGCATGCACAGCACGGCATTTGCGGCTGTGCCCGGCTGATGAAATGGCAGTGCCCGGAAAATAGCGAACTTTCTGACGCCGATCGGGAAAGCCTCGACGGTGGACAAATTTGGGAGATGTCCCGTTTTTCAGCGCGCCTGGAGATAGACAGTGAGCTGCCATTAAATATCTTATGGCACGCGCTTCAGCTCGCTGAACAGTCCGGAATCAGCAATTTATTCAGCGCCGCGACACCGATGCTGGAAAACATGTTCGGTCAGTATCAGGTTAACTATCTGCAATTGCCGCCGGGCGTTATTCAGTCGGAAGATAATCTCTTTGCTGTAAGAATACCGATATCCCAGCCTCATCTGGCCAGGCGTTTCCATGGCTCAAGACGTTTTAAGCCTGAAGAGGTCCTGCCGTCTCTGGGCGTTTCAATCAGCTGGGGTATGCGCGGGCGCTAAGCCTGCCATTTCGACCACAGCGTTATCAACAGCCATGCCGCCGCGGACCAGCAGGCTACCGCGGCCATCAGCGCAGGCACCAGCCGCATCATATTGATGAAATACCACAGCGATAACAGATAAACGAAGTAGGGAATGATCGCCCACATGCCAAACAGGATGGTTGCGCGCAGCGCCTCGACTCCACGCTCGCTTCCGACGATATAGTGTGCAATCAGCGCAAAAGTGGGAAACAGGGGGATCAACCCGGCAAGATAGTAATTACGTGTTTTTGCAAGAATGCCGATGAGTAACACAACGACAGCACCAAGTATCGCTTTGATAAGTAAGGCCATTATTTCATCAACTGGTTATTGTTTATTTTTCTGAGTGCCTGACGCTTATCCGGTGATGCAGAAGGGCGGTATCGTCAGGGAAAATTAGGTACGGCCGATGCCGACAGCGGGATCGATAGCCCTGCTGCCGGCCCCTGTCTGGTTACTGGCGGAAAGCGTGTTTGATTTGTTTTACGGTGTTGCTGAACACTTCAGCCTGCTGTTCATCTTCCAGTCCCGCAATGTAGCGCTCCATATTGATGATCACTTTGCCTGCGTCGGCCTGACCAATCGATTTCAACATCAGCGTAACCAACGCCTTCATGCAGGTGACTTCGTTAGCTAATGCTTTAACGTCTTCACTGGTTGAAAAGTCAATCTGACTCATGATCTCTCCTGATAAATGATAAAAAACATGCTCCTGAGCCACAGGGCAGGGCGCGAAAAATTGTTAAAAGTATATCATACATAGCATAAAAAAAATCAGACGGGCATGCTTCGTTTTCGCTCTCGTTTACGAAGTAAAGCGTGATGCAGTAACGGTAACGCCATCCTGCTTACTTATCGCTTTAGACTAAACTTAATTTAAGTTCGCAGAGATATCCGGATGTCTGTAGAATTTACTTAACGAAGAGTTGTCGCGACTGGTTTTATCTAATGCTATGTAATTGCTGGTTATTGTGTATTTTTCATTTATTTTGGTAAGTATTTATTGCAATTTTTCCGATGAATATCAATGTCTCTGCCATAGAGATCTTCATGAGCGTTATTTTTTATTTTGCATTATGATTTAAGAAACGAAATTGTTAGTCGCTGTGTTAAATATGTTCTACCAGTGAAAAAAAAGTAGTAGAATAATGACCCTGCGTTATTGCACATCATCACCTGCCTCAGCCATTTAGGGAGTTCCGTTTGATAAGCGTTTTTCTCGTCGATGACCACGAACTGGTGCGTACAGGGATCCGTCGCATACTGGAAGATATCAAAGGTATCCAGGTTGTAGGTGAAGCCAACTGTGGTGAGGATGCAGTGAAATGGTGCCGCGGCAACAATGTTGACGTGGTGCTTATGGATATGAACATGCCAGGTATTGGTGGCCTTGAAGCTACGCGTAAAATTGTGCGCTACTCGCCGGATGCTAAAGTGATAATGCTGACCATTCATACTGAAAGCCCGCTTCCGGCTAAGGTAATGCAGGCGGGTGCATCAGGTTACCTGAGTAAGGGAGCGGCTCCGCAGGAAGTGGTCAACGCGATCCGTTCCGTCAACGCCGGGCAGCGCTATATCGCCTCTGATATCGCACAACAGATGGCGTTAAGCCAGATAGAACCGCAGTCAGAATCACCTTTGAGCTGTTTGTCAGAACGCGAACTGCAGATTATGCTAATGATCACCAAAGGACAGAAAGTGACTGAGATTTCCGAGCAGTTGAATCTCAGCCCTAAGACGGTGAATAGCTACCGCTATCGTATGTTCAGCAAGCTGAATATCAGTGGTGATGTTGAGTTAACGCATCTGGCTATTCGCTATGGTCTGTTCAATTCGGAACCGTTAATCAGCAGTGAGTAGTATGGTATTTGATGCCCGTTCCTTTCTAAAAACCGTTACCAGCCAGCCTGGTGTCTATCGTATGTACGACGCCAGTGAAACGGTCATTTATGTTGGTAAAGCAAAGGATCTGAAGAAGCGCCTCTCCAGCTATTTTCGCGATAATCTTGCCAGCCGAAAAACGGAAGCGCTGGTGGCATTGATCCAGCAGATAGATGTGACCGTGACCCATACGGAAACAGAAGCCCTGCTGCTGGAACACAACTATATAAAGCTCTACCAGCCGCGCTATAACGTTCTGCTGCGTGACGATAAATCCTATCCCTATATCTTCCTCAGCGCTGATGCCCATCCGCGCCTTGCCAGCCATCGCGGTGCCAAACATGCGAAAGGCGAGTACTTTGGTCCTTTCCCTAATGGCTATGCGGTGCGGGAAACGCTGTCGCTGTTGCAAAAGGTGTTTCCCGTTCGCCAGTGTGAAAACAGCGTATACCGCAACCGCACGCGGCCCTGTTTGCAGTATCAGATTGGCCGCTGTTTAGGTCCGTGCGTAAGCGGGCTGGTGAGTGAAGAAGAATACGCCCAGCAGATTAACTACGTGCGGCTGTTTCTCTCCGGCAAAGACGATCAGGTTCTCAACCAGCTGGTCAGTCGGATGGAGGCTGCCGCCATGGAGCTGCGTTTTGAAGAGGCTGCACGCCTGCGCGATCAAATCCAGGCTGTGCGCCGCGTAACGGAAAAACAGTTCGTTTCCAATCAGGGCGATGATATGGATGTCATCGGCGTTGCATTCGATGGCGGCCTGGCCTGCCTGCACGTGCTGTTTATCCGGCAGGGCAAGGTGCTGGGCAGCCGCAGCTATTATCCGAAGGTCCCGGCAGGAACGGATCAGGCCGAGGTGGTGCAAACCTTCGTCGGGCAGTTCTACTTACAGGGCAGCCAGGCCCGAACGCTGCCGTCAGATATCCTGCTTGATTTCACGCTACCGGAAAAAGATCTGCTGGCTGAGTCCCTGACCGAGCTTGCCGGGCGGCGGGTTAGCATACAAAGCAAGCCCCGTGGCGATCGCGCGCGCTATCTGAAGCTGGCCCGGACCAATGCCGCCACGGCGCTGGCGACGCGGCTGGCACAGCATTCCACCGTTCATCAACGGCTGTCAGAGCTGGCTCAGGTGCTGGAACTGCCTGAAATCAATCGAATGGAGTGCTTCGACATCAGCCATACGATGGGGGAGCAAACTGTGGCTTCCTGTGTGGTATTTGATGCTAATGGTCCGGTGCGCAGTGAATACCGGCGTTATAATATCAGCGGAATCACGCCTGGGGATGACTACGCGGCGATGAATCAGGTACTGCGCCGCCGTTATGGCAAAGAGCTGGAAGAGAGTAAAATCCCCGATGTGATTCTGATTGACGGCGGTAAAGGTCAGCTGGCGCAGGCAAAAAGCGTTTTTGCGGAACTGGACGTCAGTTGGGATAAACAGCATCCTTTGCTACTCGGTATTGCGAAAGGCACCGATCGCAAAGCGGGGCTGGAAACACTGTTTTTCGAACCGGAGGGGGAGGGATTTTCTCTGCCGCCGGATTCCGCTGCGCTACATGTATTGCAGCATATTCGTGATGACTCTCACAATCATGCAATTACGGGTCATCGCAATAAACGGGCGAAAGTGAAAAATACCAGCGCGCTGGAAACGATAGAAGGCATAGGCCCGAAACGTCGCCAGATGCTGTTGAAGTATATGGGGGGCCTGCAACCGCTGATAAATGCCTCGGTGGAAGAGATTGCCAAAGTACCGGGAATATCGCATGCGCTGGCCGAAAAAATCTTCTATGCGCTGAAACACTAAGCATTGCAACACCCGTAGCAATGTAGGAACATAGAGACAAACTCTACTCTGTCCAAACAGTTAGCATAATTATGCCATTTAATATCCCGACCTTACTGACCCTGTTTCGCGTAGTTTTAATTCCATTTTTCGTGCTGGCGTTCTACCTGCCGTTTGAATGGGCTCCACTACTCTGTGCATTGATCTTTGTCGTTGCTGCGGTAACGGACTGGTTCGATGGATTTCTTGCCCGTCGCTGGAAGCAAACCACCCGTTTTGGTGCGTTCCTCGATCCGGTGGCCGATAAGGTGATGGTTGCCATGGCGCTGGTGCTGGTGGCGGAATACTTCCACGCATGGTGGATCACCTTGCCTGCCGCAACCATGATTGCCCGTGAAATTATCATTTCTGCGCTACGCGAGTGGATGGCGGAAATCGGTAAACGCAGCAGTGTTGCCGTCTCCTGGATTGGTAAAGTGAAAACCACGGCGCAGATGCTGGCACTTTTTGCTCTGTTATGGCGTCCGAACTCGATCGTTGAGGGCATTGGGGTGGCTGCACTTTACATTGCCGCCGTGCTGACTTTCTGGTCAATGTTCCAATATTTGAGCGCTGCACGCGGTGATTTGCTCGAACGTTGATCGAAGCGACTTAAAAAGCAGCAAACGGACGCATTGTACGGATAATTTGATTGACTCAGTGCGCCATCTCAGTAGAATGCAACGCATCGAAAGGCAGCACGGTCTGCCAGAAGATAAAGCAAATCAGCAGCTTCTGAGTTTCACTCAAACAAAGTAGCAAAGTTGATGGCCAAGCGGGAATAGCTCAGTTGGTAGAGCACGACCTTGCCAAGGTCGGGGTCGCGAGTTCGAGTCTCGTTTCCCGCTCCAGTTTAAGTCAGCAGAGAATTTCTCTGAAGGCAAAAAAGAATAAAGGCGCGTTGGCAGAGTGGCCATGCTACGGATTGCAAATCCGTCTACCTCGGTTCGACTCCGGGACGCGCCTCCAATCTTACATCCAGGCCCGGATGGTGAAATCGGTAGACACAAGGGATTTAAAATCCCTCGGCTTATGGCTGTGTGGGTTCAAGTCCCACTCCGGGCACCATATTCGCACTGTCGATTAAAACGAATAAAATCAAAGCAATATGTAGTAATGTCGTGACCGCCCAAGGGCGGTTTTTTTGTTTCCGCCCTCAGTTTCCTAATACCCATTCCTAATATTATTCTGCTTTCTTCTGCCCACCGACTACCGGAACCACCACAATCTTCCTGTCATATCGTGCCGTTTGTTCAACATTTTTATGGCCAGAAATAGCCTGCTTTTCATAGAGACTACCGGACAGATCAGAAATGCCTTTTGCTTTCAGATCGTGAAAAGTGAAGTTAAAGTCAATTTCAGGGAATGCGGCTTTCGCATCCTGTTTGGCTTTCAACCAACGGCTATTGAAACCATCCCGCGTATATTTGCTACCCGACGGCTGGTGGATGACATAGATAGTGCTCATGCCTGATTTTAGTGGAAGGGCGCTGCACGCTTTTATTACACTCTCAAGCCTTGGACTCCAGGCTTTTATCTGTGCAACACTCGTTTTGCTCTGCTTGATCAAGATACCTTCCTCGATCAGTTGGCCCTTCTTCATTTCAAGAACGTCAGCCTGACGTGCGCAGCAAAGGTAAGCCAGTTCCATAGCAACCTGGACCACGGGTGGTGAAACGCTGTAGAGGGCAGAGTATTCAGCGTTAGTAATATAACGGTCACGCGCCACCTCTTTAAACTGTTTAACGCCTTTGGTGGGATTGCCCTTTACCATTCCCCGTTCATAACCCCACCGGAACACGCGGGAGATAAAAGCTTTTTCGCGGTTAGCCTGCGTCCTGCTTTTAAGTCCTCTTTTATCCATGTACTTGCGTATGTGTTCTGGCTTGATTGCATCTGGTGGCATTTTTCCGAAAACAGAAAGCACTTTAACTGAGTATTTTCTATAGTCTTTCTGGGTTTCGAAGGACAATTCAAAGAAATCAGCGGAAGTGAAAAAGCTCTCTGTAAGCCCTTCAAAAAAATCTTCATTCTTGCGATCGTTTATGAGCGCCTCGTACGCGGTCCACACTTCAGCCTGGGTTGAATCAAAGCCGCATAATCGTATGGCACCACCATTTTTTGGGTGAAACTCATATGCTGATCTGCCCCGGTATGTCCGGGGCGGCATCCATAAATCTGCTTTATTTGCCCGTGGTCGTGCCATTAATCCAATGCTCCAAAGTTTGGCTCGCAACCGTCATCAGTTTTAGCTTTCCTCTGCGAAAGGGGATCGTTAAAGTGCCGCCATGTTGTGCGCGGTCGGCCGTCTCGCCGGATAATGAAAAATATCCCAGCTTCACGGAGGCTTTCGCATTGCTTTGAAGGAATTTTGTAGCCGGTCAAAGCAAAAATATCGGCATCAGAAATGATATCGTTATCTCCGTGTATTGCTGAAACGCTTTGGCTCATGGTTATCTCCCAATCCTGCTGCAACAGGTTAAAAATCATCGTGACATGTCACACTGTTAATTTGAGCGCCTGCCATCCGCTTGTTACCCAGCACGCCACTTCACCGACACAAGGGCAGCTGGTAACCGGTGCTTTGTCACCACACTTGCCGCAATGACCTACTATTTTTAGTAGGTGCTGTAGCTCGGCATTATCACGGCGAATCAGCATCGCGACGTACTCGTTAAGCTCATACGGTTCCCGGCCGGGGCGGCGGGCTGCGCAGTTCTGCTCGAGCATAACCAGCTCCTGCTGGTCGAGCTGCAGTTCCAGCTTGCGGGTGCCGGTGGCAGCCTGGCGGGCGCGCTGATCGGCTTTGCGCTCGGCGGGGGATTTAGGCATCGCGGTAATCTCCTCGCTGCTTAGCGGCAAAGTAGGCATTCTCTCTGGTTGTGGGGATCAGTGCCCACTCTTTCACCTGCCTTGGCGTTGTTTCAAAATTTGATATTTTCTGAACTGTCACACCAGATTTTTCATATCCAAGCACGCGGCAGGCAAATCCTTTGTCATATTTGCCATCGAAAATGCAGTAAGTGCCCACCGGAATTTTCTGTTCTCCCTTGGGCTTTCTTTTCGGTAGATTAGAGAGGTTTTTCTTTTCCGGAGTAAATGCAGGCTTCTGCGCATCCCGGCGCTTTAGCTCTGCGCGTAGTCCGTAATTCTCATCTGTAAGTGTTGTGTTTCTAACGGCCGTTCGACGCTCACTCTCCGCGTATTCATCACGCTCACGCTGCGCCGCCTCAAGTTGCCGCTTCAGCTCTCCGTTTTCCTCAGCGAGGGATGTAGCAGCCTCCCAGTTCACAGCCTGTTCGTGCTGAGCCGCTTTCAACTGGTCAATCAGCTTTACAAGGCATTGCGGGCTGAATTTATCGCTCAGCGCATCAGTAGCCTTATCCCATGCCTTAGAACCCTGCTCGGCGTCAGCTACGGCTGCGGCCAAGGTGCGTAGTTTATCCAGGGAGATATTATTCATGGCTGCTGCTCCAGTGTCACACTGTCATCGCGGAGTTCATCTGAATCGTAACAGCCGTAGCCATTGCAATCAGGACACTCGCCGTCGTCTTCTGGGCTGTGTCCAGAGCCATGACATTTGTTACAAACATCTGAATACATGTTATCCACATTTCCCCCCTGTTCAGCTAAATATGCAGCAATGATAGGGTACTGGCTGAAATCAACTCGGCCCTTGTATTGCATAGCCACGCGAACGAATGCATCAATATCAAGCATCGGAATCACTTCGTGAGAATGATCCCCATGTGTTCGTTTAAAGTACTCAATAGCTTCTTCTCTCCGGTTCTGCTGGGTGCTGTTATCAATCCCGGATGAATTGCGATGCTGGCTTTTTGAGATCATGGGTGCACCTCGCTGGTGGCCGGAATTAACTTCTGCCAGATAACGGAAACGTATTGCGCCTGATGGATAGCATCATCCAGTGCGTTGTGACGATCACCGGGGAAGGGCATATCA
>NZ_JACVTS010000042.1:0-21541 GCF_016624545.1 Erwinia sp. S38
TTCTCCGTATTTAAGTCGGGAACGTGTCAACGCTATTCAGGACGGGTCACAGAAATAAAAAAAGCCGGGATGCAGATCCCGACTTTTTACTGGCTCTTTTCTGACACTGATTGAAAATCAGGCCAGCCTCGCAGTTACTTCTTCAGATGAGAGGTAAAATCGCGTTTGTCGTAGCCGGTGTACAGCTGACGCGGACGGGCAATTTTCACGCCGTCATCGTGCATTTCTTTCCAGTGTGCAATCCAGCCAACGGTACGCGCCATCGCGAAGATAACGGTAAACATTGAAGATGGAATGCCCATGGCTTTCAGAATGATGCCGGAATAGAAGTCGACGTTTGGATAGAGTTTGCGCTCAATAAAGTACGGATCGTTCAGTGCGATGTGCTCCAGTTCCATGGCGACTTCCAGCAGGTCATCTTTCATACCCAGCTCTTTCAGCACTTCATGGCAGGTTTCACGCATCACGGTGGCACGCGGATCGTAGTTTTTGTACACGCGGTGGCCGAAGCCCATCAGACGGAACGAATCGTTCTTATCTTTGGCGCGGCGCAGGAACTCAGGAATGTGTTCAACGGTGCTGATCTCTTCCAGCATACGCAGGCAGGCTTCGTTCGCGCCGCCGTGAGCCGGTCCCCACAGCGAGGCGATGCCCGCGGCGATACAGGCAAACGGGTTCGCACCGGAAGAACCGGCGGTACGTACGGTAGAGGTGGAGGCGTTTTGCTCGTGATCGGCATGCAGGATCAGAATACGATCCATCGCTCTTTCCAGTACCGGATTCACGACATAATCCTCACACGGTGTGGAGAACATCATGTGCAGGAAGTTACCGGCATAGGAAAGATCGTTGCGCGGATAGGCAAACGGCTGACCGATTGAATATTTGTAACACATTGCCGCCATGGTAGGCATTTTAGACAGCAGGCGGAAAGCGGCGATCTCACGATGGCGCTCAATGTTAACGTCCATGGCATCATGATAGAAAGCAGCCAGCGCGCCGGTTACGCCGCACATAACGGCCATCGGATGCGAGTCGCGACGGAAGCCGCGGAACAGATGATGGATCTGCTCGTGCAGCATGGTGTGGCGAGTCACTGTCGTTCTGAATTCGTCAAACTGGGCTTTTGTCGGGGCTTCGCCGTTTAACAGGATGTAGCAGACTTCCAGATAGTTGGAATGCAGAGCCAGCTGATCGATGGGGAAACCACGATGCAGCAAAATGCCTTCATCGCCGTCGATGTAGGTAATTTTTGATTCGCAGGACGCGGTAGAGGTAAAGCCTGGATCAAAGGTGAAATACCCTTTAGAACCTAAAGCCCGGACATCAATCTCTTCCTGACCTAATGTGCCTTTAAGCACATTAAGTTCAATAGGAGCTTCGCCTTCGAGGGTTAGCGTCGCTTTTTTATCAGCCATTTATAGTCTCCTTAGCGCCTTATATAGGGATCTTTAACACCGGGAAGTCACGCACTCCCAGCTCATTGCCAGGCGCAGAAGGTAATCATCTCTGTGGCATCTTTAAGGCGTGCAGGGTACAGAGTGACGGGCGCTCGTGGGCTGGGTTAGGCACATTCCTGAGAGTGTAGCATGGTAGTTAAGAGATCCGGTCTAAACATGCTTACGTTATAACCAATACCGTTGCTTTATAAAGAATACGACTCAATGTTACATAACTTGTGCTTAGGGGAAAGTGTATCCCCATAACTTTTGTGCATCATAGAACTTTTATTGCTCAGTTTGTAACAGAGATGTTGAAGTTATGTCAAATCAGATAATTAAATTTGTATCAAATATGAAAACCGTGAATGCGATCACTGTTCTATCGAAATGTCTCCAAAGTGTTTGTAGGGGAATTGTAATGAGAATGTGATCCGCCTATACTGCCGCCAGGTCTCCGGGAATACCCTGTTGTAGGAGCCACCCAGCGTTTCATACGCGTCGTTTTGACACTGGATGTTGTTTTAGGTGCCTGGCGCAATGTTTGACTTGTTAACGCTGTCTGACCCGCCCTCAGGACCGGAGGAAGCAAAATAAGAAAAGCTGTGTGGGCAAAACCGTGAAAAAACAAAGACCTGTCAACTTGGATCTCACTACGATCCGGTTTCCCGTTACTGCAATAGCATCCATTCTCCACCGCGTTTCCGGTGTGATCACCTTCGTGGCGATCGGGATCCTGCTCTGGTTACTGGGTCTGTCACTCTCTTCACCCGAAGGCTTCCAGCAGGCATCCGCCGTGATGGACAGCTTTATCGCTAAATTCATTATGTGGGGCATTCTGACCGCGCTGGCTTATCACATTGCCGGCGGCATTCGCCATTTAATGATGGACTTTGGCTATCTGGGTGAAACATTAGAAACGGGCAAACTTTCTGCGCAAATTGCGTTCGGTATTACTGTCGTGCTCTCAATCCTGGCTGGAGTCCTTGTATGGTAAGCAATGCTTCTGCACTGGGTCGTAATGGCATCCATGACTGGCTGCTGCTACGTGCCGCCGCCATGGTGATGACCCTCTATGTGATTTATATCCTCGGTTTTCTGGTGATGTCTGGCACCCTGACCTATGACATCTGGCGTGGTTTTTTCGCCTCTTCCTTTACTAAAGTTTTCACCCTTCTGACGCTGTTCTCCATCCTGGTGCACGGCTGGATCGGTATGTGGCAGGTACTGACCGACTACATTAAACCACTGGCGCTGCGCATGATGCTGCAGCTGGTGATTGTGGTTGCGCTGTTGGTATATGCAATTTATGGAACTGTAGTGGTGTGGGGTGCGTAATGAGTTTGCCAGTCAGAGAATTTGATGCCGTAGTTATTGGTGCCGGTGGTGCAGGTATGCGCGCCGCACTACAAATTTCCCAATCGGGCCAGACCTGTGCCCTGTTGTCGAAAGTTTTCCCAACCCGTTCCCACACCGTGTCTGCTCAGGGCGGTATTACCGTAGCGCTGGGTAACAGCCACGAAGATAACTGGGAATGGCACATGTACGATACCGTCAAGGGTTCCGACTACATCGGAGACCAGGACGCGATTGAATATATGTGCAACGTTGGTCCGGAAGCGATTCTGGAACTGGAGCATATGGGCCTGCCGTTCTCCCGTCTTGATGATGGCCGAATCTACCAGCGTCCGTTCGGCGGCCAGTCGAAGAACTTCGGCGGCGAGCAGGCGGCTCGTACCGCAGCAGCCGCTGACCGTACCGGCCATGCGCTTCTCCATACGCTGTATCAGCAGAACCTGAAAAACCACACCACTATCTTCTCCGAATGGTACGCGCTGGACCTGGTGAAAAACGCCGACGGTGCCATCGTGGGTTGTACCGCACTGAATATTGAAGATGGTGAAGTGGTTTACTTCAAAGCCCGCGCTACCGTGCTGGCAACCGGCGGTGCCGGACGTATCTACCAGTCAACCACCAATGCGCATATCAACACCGGTGACGGCGTGGGTATGGCACTGCGTGCCGGTGTGCCGGTGCAGGATATGGAAATGTGGCAGTTTCACCCGACGGGGATTGCCGGTGCCGGTGTACTGGTAACGGAAGGCTGTCGTGGTGAGGGTGGTTACCTGCTGAACAAGCACGGTGAGCGCTTCATGGAACGCTACGCGCCAAATGCGAAAGATCTCGCCGGTCGCGATGTGGTTGCACGCTCGATCATGATCGAGATTCGTGAAGGCCGCGGCTGCGATGGTCCGTGGGGCCCGCACGCCAAGCTGAAGCTTGATCACTTAGGTAAAGATGTTTTAGAAGCGCGTCTGCCGGGCATCCTCGAGCTGTCCCGTACCTTTGCGCACGTCGATCCGGTGAAAGAGCCGATCCCGGTTATCCCGACCTGCCACTATATGATGGGCGGCATTCCGACCCGCGTAAGCGGCCAGGCGCTGACGGTAAATGAACAGGGTGAAGATGTGTTGATCCCTGGCCTGTTTGCCGTGGGCGAAATCGCCTGCGTATCGGTACACGGTGCTAACCGCCTGGGCGGCAACTCGCTGCTCGATCTGGTGGTCTTTGGCCGTGCTGCGGGTGTGCACCTGCAGGAATCTATCGCCGAGCAGGGTGAGCTGCGCGATGCGACAGAAGAAGAGATCGAAGCTTCTCTGGCACGTCTGAACCGCTGGAATAACAACGTTTCGGGTGAAGATCCTGCCGAGCTTCGTAAAGCGCTTCAGTCCTGTATGCAGAATAACTTCTCGGTATTCCGTGAAGGTGATGCGATGGCGAAAGGCCTGGCCGAACTTAAAGTTCTGCGTGAGCGCCTGAAAAATGCCCGTCTTGACGATCGTTCCAGCGACTTCAACACCCAGCGCGTTGAGTGCCTGGAGTTGGATAACCTGATGGAAACGGCTTATGCCACCGCGGTGTCGGCTAACTACCGCACCGAAAGCCGTGGAGCGCACAGCCGCTTCGACTATCCTGAGCGTGATGATGCGAACTGGTTATGTCACAGCCTGTATCTGCCGCAAAGTGAAAGCATGACTCGCCGTGAGGTGAACATGCAGCCGAAACTGCGTGCGGCCTTCCCGCCGAAAGCGCGTACTTACTAGTTTGCGGAGAAACACATGAGACTCGAATTTTCCATCTATCGTTACAACCCGGATGTCGATGATGCTCCGCGGATGCAGGATTACACGCTGGAGTCTGAAGAAGGCCGCGACATGATGCTGCTGGATGCGCTGATGCGTCTGAAAGAGAAAGATCCGACATTAGCCTTCCGCCGTTCGTGCCGTGAAGGGGTATGTGGTTCTGACGGTATCAACATGAACGGTAAAAACGGTCTGGCCTGCATCACACCGGTTTCCGCATTGGGCAACGGCAAAAAGAAAATTGTTATCCGCCCGCTGCCTGGATTACCGGTTATTCGTGATTTGGTGGTAGACATGGGGCAATTCTATGCTCAGTATGAGAAGATTAAGCCTTACCTGTTGAATAATGGGAAAAAACCACCAGCAAGGGAACATTTACAGCAGCCGGAGCAGCGTGAAAAACTGGATGGCCTGTATGAGTGTATTCTCTGTGCATGCTGTTCCACCTCATGTCCGTCATTCTGGTGGAACCCGGACAAATTTATTGGCCCGGCAGGGTTACTGGCTGCGTACCGTTTCCTGATTGACAGCCGCGATACAGAAACCGATGCGCGTCTGGATAATCTGAGTGATGCTTTCAGTGTATTCCGCTGCCACAGCATCATGAACTGTGTCAGTGTCTGCCCGAAAGGGCTAAACCCGACCAAAGCCATCGGCCATATCAAGTCGATGTTGCTGCAGCGTGGTGCATAATAGTGTTGTTTCCGGGAACCTCTGGTTCCCGGAGTTTTAACAGGACATCTTTGTAAGATGTTTCCAATAGAGTGCAGTTGTTGGAAACGTCTTGCAAAGGTTCCCTTACGGGCCGGTCGCTCGTATCGAAGAACCGTATTTCGGTAAGCCGTTTACGCGGCGCGGGACTTGCAAAGGTTCCATTAAACAACCACGGCGAAAAAAAGCAAAAAATGCTTAAGGGATCACAATGCAGAACAGCGCGATGAAACCCTGGCTGGACTCCTCCTGGCTGGCCGGCGCGAACCAGTCCTACATAGAGCAACTCTATGAGGACTTTTTAACCGATCCTGACTCTGTCGATGATGCATGGAAATCTCTTTTCCAGCAGCTTCCCGGTACTGGGGTTAAACCTGAGCAATTTCATTCCACGACTCGCGAGTACTTCCGTCGTCTGGCGAAAGACGCATCGCGTTATACCACCTCCGTTAGCGATCCTGAAACCAACGCCAAGCAGGTCAAGGTTCTCCAGCTGATTAACACCTTCCGTTTCCGCGGACATCAGCATGCCAACCTCGATCCGTTAGGGCTGTGGAAACTGGAGACGGTTCCGGATCTTGATCCTGCCTATCATGGATTAAGTGAGGCTGACTTCCAGGAGAGTTTCAACGTCGGTTCATTTGCCATCGGCAAAGACACGATGAAGCTGTCCGACCTGTATGCAGCACTGAAGCAAACCTACTGTGGTTCCATCGGCGCTGAGTACATGCATATCACTAATACCGATGAGAAGCGCTGGATTCAGCAGCGTCTTGAGTCGGTAATGGGGCGCGCTTCGTTCTCTCCAGAAGAGAAGAAAGGCTTCCTCAAGCAGCTGACCGCAGCAGAAGGTCTGGAGCGCTATCTGGGGGCGAAATTCCCGGGAGCTAAACGCTTCTCACTGGAAGGCGGCGATGCACTGGTGCCAATGCTCAATGAGATGATCCGTCATGCCGGTAAGAGCGGCACGCGTGAAGTGGTGCTGGGTATGGCGCACCGCGGACGTCTTAACGTGCTGATCAACGTGCTGGGTAAAAGGCCGCAGGAGCTGTTCGACGAGTTCTCCGGCAAGCATAAAGAACATCTGGGTACCGGCGACGTTAAGTACCATATGGGCTTCTCCTCTGACGTTGAAACAGAGGGTGGCAGCGTGCACCTGGCGCTGGCATTTAACCCATCACACCTGGAGATCGTTAGCCCGGTGGTTATGGGCTCCGTTCGCGCGCGCCTCGATCGTCTTGATGAGCCGAGCAGCAATAAAGTACTGCCGATTACCATTCATGGCGATGCAGCAGTCACCGGGCAGGGCGTGGTGCAGGAAACCCTGAACATGTCGCAGGCTCGTGGTTATGAAGTGGGCGGTACCGTACGTATCGTGATCAACAACCAGATTGGTTTCACCACCTCAAACCCGAAAGATGCCCGTTCGACTCAGTACTGTACCGATATTGGTAAAATGGTGCTGGCACCGATTTTCCACGTAAACGCGGACGATCCGGAAGCCGTTGCCTTTGTCACTCGTCTGGCGTTGGATTTCCGTAACACCTTCAAACGCGACGTCTTTATCGATCTGGTTTGCTATCGCCGTCATGGCCACAACGAAGCTGATGAGCCAAGTGCGACGCAGCCGGTGATGTACCAGAAAATCAAGAAACACCCTACGCCGCGTAAACTCTATGCTGACAAGCTGGAAGCCGAGAAGGTCGCCAGCCTGGAAGATGCCACGGAAATGGTCAATCTGTACCGTGATGCTCTGGATGCCGGTGAATGCGTGGTGCCTGAGTGGCGTCCGATGAGCCTGCACTCCTTTACCTGGTCTCCTTATCTTAACCACGAGTGGGACGAGAAATATCCGGAAACCACAGATCTGAAGCGCCTGCAGGAACTGGCTAAGCGCATCAGTACGGTGCCGGAAGCGGTTGAAATGCAGTCGCGCGTAGCGAAAATTTATAACGACCGTGCCGAAATGGCCGCGGGTAATAAACTGTTCGACTGGGGCGCAGCTGAAAACCTTGCCTACGCCACGCTGGTTGATGAGGGCATCCCATGCCGTCTGTCCGGTGAGGATATGGGGCGCGGTACTTTCTTCCATCGCCATGCGGTGATCCACAACCAGGCTAATGGTTCTACCTACACCCCACTGCAGCATGTACACAATGGGCAGGGGACCTTCAAAGTCTGGGACTCTGTACTCTCAGAAGAAGCGGTACTGGCCTTTGAATACGGTTACGCCACCGCAGAACCACGTACCCTGACCATCTGGGAAGCGCAGTTTGGCGACTTCGCCAACGGTGCTCAGGTGGTAATCGATCAGTTCATCAGCTCCGGCGAGCAGAAGTGGGGCCGTATGTGTGGCCTGGTGATGCTGTTGCCGCACGGTTATGAAGGTCAGGGACCGGAGCACTCTTCCGCACGCCTGGAGCGTTATCTCCAGCTTTGCGCCGAGCAGAACATGCAGGTTTGCGTGCCGTCCACACCGGCTCAGGTTTATCACATGCTGCGTCGCCAGGCGCTGCGCGGTATGCGCCGTCCGCTGGTGGTGATGTCACCGAAGTCATTGCTGCGTCATCCGCTGGCGGTATCTTCTCTGGAAGAACTGGCTAACGGCGGTTTCCAGCCTGCTATCGGTGAAATCGATGAGCTTGATCCGCAGGGCGTGAAGCGCGTTGTGCTGTGTTCCGGTAAGGTTTATTACGACCTGCTGGAAAAACGTCGTAAAAACGAGCAAACCAACGTGGCCATCGTTCGTATCGAGCAGCTGTATCCGTTCCCGCATAAAGCGGTACAGGATATCCTGCAGCAGTACGCTCACGTGCATGATTTTGTCTGGTGTCAGGAAGAGCCTCTGAACCAGGGTGCATGGTATTGCAGTCAGCATCATTTCCGCGAAGTCGTGCCGTTTGGGGCTTCATTACGTTATGCCGGTCGTCCCGCTTCTGCATCGCCGGCAGTTGGCTATATGTCCGTTCACCAGAAGCAGCAGCAAGATCTGGTTGATGACGCGCTGAACGTTGAATAAATTAAGGAAAAATAATGAGTAGTGTAGAGATTCTTGTTCCCGATCTGCCAGAATCCGTTGCTGATGCGACTGTTGCAACCTGGCATAAAAAACCTGGCGATAGCGTTCAGCGTGATGAAGTGCTGGTCGAGATCGAAACTGACAAAGTGATCCTGGAAGTTCCAGCTTCAGCAGACGGTGTACTGGAAGCGATCGTTGAAGATGAAGGTGCAACCGTAACGTCTCGTCAGGTGCTGGGTCGCCTGAAAGAGGGCAACAGCGCGGGCAAAGAAACGTCAGCGAAAGCCGACAGTAAAGAGTCGACTCCGGCACAGCGTCAGAGCGCTTCTCTGGAAGAAGAGAGCAACGATGCCCTGAGCCCGGCAATTCGTCGCCTGATTGCGGAGCACAACCTTGATGCAGCCGCAATTAAAGGTAGCGGAGTCGGCGGTCGTCTGACGCGTGAAGATGTGGAGAAACACCTGGCTAAGGCACCGGCAGCGAAAGCCGCCGAACCTAAAGCAGCTGAAGCTGCACCGGCCAGTTCGCTGGGCAACCGCAGTGAAAAACGCGTGCCGATGACTCGTCTGCGTAAGCGCGTAGCTGAACGTCTGCTGCAGGCTAAAAACAGCACCGCCATGCTGACCACCTTCAACGAAGTGAACATGCAGCCAATCATGTCACTGCGTAAGCAGTACGGTGAAGCCTTCGAAAAACGTCACGGTGTGCGTCTGGGCTTTATGTCCTTCTACATCAAAGCCGTGGTAGAAGCGCTGAAGCGTTACCCGGAAGTGAATGCCTCAATCGACGGCGAAGACGTGGTGTACCACAACTACTTCGACGTCAGCATTGCAGTCTCCACTCCACGTGGCCTGGTGACTCCGGTGCTGAAAGATGTTGATGCCCTGAGCATGGCGGACATCGAGAAGAAAATTAAAGAGCTGGCTATTAAAGGCCGTGACGGCAAGCTGACCGTAGATGAACTGACCGGCGGTAACTTCACCATTACCAACGGCGGCGTCTTTGGTTCACTGATGTCCACGCCGATCATCAACCCACCCCAGAGCGCGATCCTGGGCATGCATGCCATTAAAGATCGTCCTATGGCGGTAAACGGTCAGGTTGTGATTCAGCCAATGATGTATCTGGCACTTTCTTACGATCACCGTCTGATTGATGGCCGCGAATCCGTCGGCTATCTGGTGGCGATTAAAGAGCTGCTGGAAGATCCGGCTCGTCTGCTGCTGGACGTTTAAAACCCCTGGCGTGCGGCCCCGTGCCGCACCCATCCTATGTGTAGCCGTTGTTGACGGCTAAGTCTTTTCAGACCTGAATGGATAGAACATCATGAACTTACACGAATATCAGGCAAAACAGTTGTTTGCACGGTATGGCTTACCGGCACCAACCGGTTATGCCTGCACCACGCCACGTGAAGCAGAAGAAGCCGCCTCTAAAATCGGCGCCGGTCCGTGGGTAGTGAAATGTCAGGTTCATGCCGGTGGCCGCGGTAAAGCGGGCGGTGTGAAAGTGGTTAACAGCAAAGAAGACATTCGTGCTTTCGCTGAAAACTGGCTGGGTAAAAACCTGGTCACTTACCAGACCGATGCTAACGGCCAGCCGGTAAACCAGATTCTGGTTGAAGCCGCGACCGACATCGACCAGGAGCTGTATCTGGGTGCAGTGGTTGATCGTGCAACGCGTCGTGTTGTGTTTATGGCGTCGACCGAAGGCGGCGTGGAAATTGAAAAAGTGGCGGAAGAGACCCCGCACCTGATTCATAAAATGGCGCTGGACCCACTGACTGGCCCGCAGCCTTTCCAGGGTCGCGAGCTGGCCTTTAAACTGGGCCTGACCGGCAAGCAGATTGGTCAGTTCACCAAAATCTTCATGGGTCTGGCAACGCTGTTCCTGGAACGCGATCTGGCACTGGTTGAGATCAACCCGCTGGTGATCACCAAGCAGGGCGATCTGGTCTGCCTGGACGGCAAACTGACTGCCGATGGTAACGCGATGTTCCGCCAGCCTGAACTGCGCGAAATGCGCGATCCAAGCCAGGAAGATTCCCGTGAAGCACACGCAGCGCAGTGGGAACTGAACTACGTGGCGCTGGAAGGTAACATCGGCTGTATGGTTAACGGCGCAGGTCTGGCGATGGGTACCATGGACATCGTTAAGCTGAGCGGCGGCCAGCCGGCTAACTTCCTGGACGTTGGCGGTGGTGCAACCAAAGAACGCGTGACTGAAGCGTTTAAAATCATTCTGTCCGATGACGCAGTAAAAGCGGTATTCGTGAACATCTTCGGCGGCATTGTTCGCTGTGACCTGATCGCTGACGGTATCATCGGTGCCGTGGCGGAAGTGGGTGTAAACGTACCGGTTGTTGTGCGTCTGGAAGGTAACAATGCTGAACTGGGTGCCAAAAAACTGGCAGACAGCGGCCTGAATATTATTGCAGCAACCAGCCTGAGTGACGCGGCGCAGCGCGTTGTTGCCGCAGCGGAGGGTAAATAATGTCAATTCTGATCGATAAAAACACCAAAGTGATCTGCCAGGGTTTCACCGGCGGTCAGGGTACCTTCCACTCCGAACAGGCGCTGGCCTATGGTACGCAGCTGGTTGGCGGCGTGACGCCAGGCAAAGGCGGTACTGAGCACCTGGGGCTGCCGGTATTTAACACCGTGCGTGAAGCAGTAGAAGCGACAGGCGCAACCGCATCTGTTATCTATGTTCCGGCTCCGTTCTGTAAGGACGGTATCCTGGAAGCTATCGATGCCGGTATCAAACTGATTATTACCATCACCGAAGGTATTCCGACACTGGATATGCTGACCGTGAAGGTGAAGCTGGACGAAGCCGGTGTGCGCATGATCGGTCCTAACTGTCCGGGCGTTATCACCCCGGGCGAATGTAAGATCGGCATCATGCCTGGTCACATTCACCAGCCGGGTCGTATCGGTATCGTTTCACGTTCCGGTACACTGACTTATGAAGCCGTTAAGCAAACGACTGATATCGGCTACGGCCAGTCTACCTGCGTCGGTATCGGCGGTGACCCAATTCCTGGCTCTAACTTCATTGATATTCTGAAGCTGTTCCAGGACGATCCGCAGACTGAAGCGATCGTGATGATCGGTGAAATCGGCGGCAGCGCTGAAGAAGAAGCCGCGGCGTTCATCAAAGAACACGTCACCAAACCTGTTGTTGGCTATATTGCTGGTGTTACCGCGCCGAAGGGCAAGCGTATGGGCCACGCCGGTGCGATCATCGCCGGTGGTAAAGGTACTGCTGACGAGAAATTTGCAGCTCTGGAAGCGGCCGGTGTTAAAACCGTGCGTAGCCTGGCTGACATCGGCGATGCGGTTAAAGCCGTTCTGCCACAGAAATAACGTTAAAAAAACTCGACATATTGGCCACCTTCGGGTGGCCTTTTTTTTGATCCTCTGCCAGGCTTTAAGCAGTTCATCAAAAATGGCTTATTTATTATTTAATATAATATTTCTCGTCATGTCTTAAAGTGCCCATCATATTACCTTAATGTTTAACTGTTACGTAAATATAAGGTACAAATAATTAACAACATTGCCTTTGCTACCATTTGTTAATGGTCTAAATATTATTTTAGATCAAAAAAACGCGACTTATTTACCAGGTATTTAACTGGAAGAATTTGTCAATTTTGGTATAAATTGCGCTATATCAAACGGATGTCCTGGCCCACCCTGTGCTGAAATTTGATCTGGATATGAAAAACAATAATGCAGCGATAAACCCCTTTAAATATAAGTCTATTGGGGCGTATTATAGCTGGTGCAAGTCTTACCGAGATTTTTAACCTGTTTTTAACTTTTAGAGCACCCTGGCGGGAGGCGCACTGTTATGCGTCTGAAACCAATACCAGGAATAATTATGTTTTTTCGGGTCAGCGAAATATACCTGAGTAATTTACTCAATTATTTTTTTGCCGCGACCCATTAGCGGAGCAAGGAGTCAAAATGTTGGATATTGTCGAACTGTCGCGGTTACAGTTTGCCTTGACTGCCATGTATCACTTCCTGTTTGTACCATTAACGCTGGGTATGGCGTTTCTGCTGGCAATAATGGAAACGGTATATGTGCTTTCAGGTAAGCAAATCTATAAGGATATGACTAAGTTCTGGGGCAAGTTGTTTGGGATTAACTTTGCTCTTGGCGTCGCAACAGGACTCACCATGGAGTTCCAGTTCGGTACCAACTGGTCCTATTACTCTCACTACGTAGGCGATATCTTCGGTGCGCCGCTGGCGATCGAAGGCCTGATGGCGTTCTTCCTCGAATCGACCTTTGTCGGCCTGTTCTTCTTCGGTTGGGATCGTCTGGGAAAAGTGCAGCATATGGCTGTGACCTGGCTGGTTGCGCTGGGATCAAACCTTTCTGCACTGTGGATTCTGGTCGCCAACGGCTGGATGCAGAACCCGATTGCCTCAGAATTTAACTTCGAAACCATGCGTATGGAAATGGTCAGCTTCTCTGAGCTGGTGCTGAACCCGGTTGCTCAGGTTAAATTCGTTCACACCGTTGCTGCGGGTTACACCTGCGGAGCGATGTTTATCCTCGGTATCAGTTCTTACTATCTGCTTCGTGGCCGCGATCTGGCATTTGCTAAACGCTCATTCGCGATTGCAGCCAGCTTTGGTATGGCCGCTATTCTGTCGGTTATCGTACTGGGTGATGAATCCGGTTATGAAATTGGTGACGTACAGAAAACTAAACTGGCGGCAATAGAGGCCGAGTGGGAAACCCAGCCGGCTCCTGCTGCGTTTACCCTGTTCGGTATTCCCGATCAGGATACGCAGGAAAATAAATACGCGGTGCAAATTCCCTGGGCGCTGGGCCTGATTGCTACCCGTTCGGTGGATAAACAGGTAACCGGTCTGAAAGAGCTGCTTGGCCAGCATGAAGTCCGTATCCGTAACGGGATGAAAGCCTATGAACTGCTGCAGGAACTGCGTAGCGGCAACCAGGACCCGGCTGTTCGTACTGCCTTCAATGCGGCGAAACATGACCTCGGATATGGCCTGCTGCTCAAACGCTATACGCCAAACGTCACTGATGCCAGCGAAGCGCAAATCGAGATGGCAACCAAGGATTCAATTCCACGCGTAGCACCGCTCTATTTCTCCTTTCGTATCATGGTGGGCTGTGGCGTGCTGATGCTGCTGATTATCGGTCTGTCATTCTGGTCAGTGATTCGCAACCGGATTGGTAACTGCAAAACGCTGCTCAAGTGTGCTCTGTACGGTATTCCACTGCCGTGGATTGCTATTGAGTCCGGCTGGTTTGTTGCCGAGTACGGTCGTCAGCCTTGGGCAATCGGTGAAGTGCTGCCAACTGCCGTGGCGAACTCCTCACTGACCGCTGGTGACCTGTTGTTCTCGATGGGTCTGATTTGCGGGCTGTATACCCTGTTCCTGGTCGCGGAAATGTATCTGATGTTTAAATTCGCCCGCCTTGGACCGAGTAGCCTGAAAACCGGACGCTATCACTATGAGCTGTCCAGTACTCATTCGCAGCCGGCGCGCTAAGACAGGAGTTCTCACATGTTTTCTTACGAGATATTGCGTTTTGTATGGTGGGTGCTGATCGGTGTACTGCTGATTGGGTTTGCCGTCACCGAAGGCTTTGACATGGGCGTGGGTATGCTGTCGCGTATTCTGGGTAAAACCGATACCGAGCGCCGCGTGATGATTAACAGTATTGCACCGCACTGGGACGGTAACCAGGTCTGGCTGATTACCGCCGGTGGTGCATTGTTTGCTGCCTGGCCAACGGTCTATGCCGCAGCGTTCTCCGGTTTTTACGTAGCGATGATTCTGGTGCTGGCGTCTTTATTCTTCCGTCCGGTAGGGTTTGATTACCGCTCGAAAATTGAAGACATGCGCTGGCGCGGAATGTGGGACTGGGGCATTTTCATCGGTAGCTTTGTGCCGCCGCTGGTGATCGGTGTGGCGTTTGGTAACCTGCTGCAGGGTGTGCCGTTCCATATTGATAGCGATCTGCGCCTATTCTACACCGGCAACTTCTTCCAGCTGCTGAATCCGTTTGGTCTGGTGGCAGGTATTGTCAGCCTGACGATGTTCCTGACCCAGGGGGCAACTTATCTGCAAATGCGTACCGTGGGTGAACTGCATCTGCGTTCACGCGTTACCGCGCAGATTTCTGCACTGGTGATGATGGTGTGCTTCCTGCTGGCAGGTGTCTGGGTTGTCTACGGCATTGATGGCTATGTCGTGACCTCCGCTATCGATCATAACGGCGTTTCTAATCCGTTACTGAAAGAAGTGAGTCATGAAGCGGGAGCCTGGATGCGGAACTTCAACAGCGCTCCGATACTGTGGGTTATTCCTGCGCTGGGCGTTGCGCTGCCGCTGTTGACGATTCTCTGTTCTCGTCTGGAGAAAGGGGCCTGGGCATTCGTCTTCTCTTCTCTGACGATGGCCTGCGTTATCCTGACCGCGGGCGTGGCGATGTTCCCATTCATCATGCCTTCAGTAACCGTACCTAATGTCAGCCTGACAATGTGGGATGCAACGTCGACTCTGCTGACGCTGAGAGTAATGACCGTAGTGGCAATTATCTTTGTGCCAATCGTCCTGTCTTACACCATCTGGTGTTACTACAAAATGTTCGGTCGCGTGACCAAAGAGCAGATTGAAAGTAACAGCCATTCTCTCTACTAAGAAGGAGCGACACTATGTGGTATTTTGCCTGGATACTTGGCACGCTGCTGGCCTGTGCTTTCGGTGTGATCACCGCGCTGGCTCTGGAGCAGGCAGAAGCAACAGCGAAAGATAAACATTAATGGGGCAGGGCATCGCTTATCTTTATCGGCTGATGGATAAGGGCCCGCTGCGGGCCCTTTCACTGATAGCCGCACTGCTGCTGGCGGGTTGTATGTTTTGGGACCCGTCGCGCTTTGCTGCTAACAGTAGCCAGCTTGCCATCTGGCAGGGACTGGTGCTGATGTGGGCCGTTTGCAGCGGGGTGATTCACGGCGTAGGCTTTCGTCCGCGCCGCCTGCGCTGGCAGGGATTTTTCTCGCCGCTCCCGGCTCTGGTGGTACTTATCATCGGTCTGGCATTTTTCTTTTTATAAACGCCTCTGGGGTCAGCAGTGGCTGACCCTTTCACTCTCTTCTTCCTTCTGTTCGATTCAGTGCTAAGAAATCTTTTTTTAGCTGCATTTCTGTCAGTCTTTGTCTGTTAAATGTGCTGAAATCAGCTAAGTTGTTACCGGCTGATAATTATTTTCGTTCCCCTCTGGCAACCCATTCCAAAGGCGTAATCTCTTGCGTATAGTAGCAACGTTTTCATGTACCAACGTTTAAGCATTACCGGGATGTAGAGTGAGTACAACGCTGTTTCAATGGCCGGTTCGCGTCTATTACGAAGACACCGATGCCGGTGGTGTGGTTTACCACGCCAGCTATGTCGCTTTTTATGAACGAGCACGGACTGAGATGCTGCGTCAGCGCCATTTCAATCAGCAGGCGCTTCTGGAACAACAGGTCGCTTTTGTCGTGCGTCGTATCACGGTCGATTACCTTGCAGCTGCCCGCCTCGACGATATGCTCGACGTGCAGAGCGAGGTCGTTGCCATGAGCAGAACGACCATGACATTTGCCCAGCGTATCCTTAATGCAGATGGCCGTGTGCTCAATGAAGCAGAAGTCCTTATCGCCTGCATCAACCCACATCTAATGAAGCCGATAGCGCTTCCCAAGTCTATTGTCGCGGAGTTCAAGCAGTGACTGACATGAACATTCTTGATTTGTTCCTGAAGGCGAGCCTTCTGGTCAAACTTATCATGTTGATTTTGATCGGGTTTTCAATCGCTTCCTGGGCGGTCATTATTCAGCGTACCCGTATCCTCAATGCTGCTGCACGCGATGCGGACGCCTTCGAAGACAAGTTCTGGTCGGGTATCGAACTGTCTCGTCTTTATCAGGAAAGCCAGGCGCGTCGCGATGAACTTGGCGGTTCTGAACAAATCTTCTACGCGGGCTTTAAGGAGTTTGCACGTCTTCATCGTGCGAACAACCATGCCCCCGAAGCGGTGGTGGAAGGGGCGACGCGCGCCATGCGCATTTCCATGAACCGCGAGCTGGAAGCGTTGGAAAACCACATTCCATTCCTCGGTACTGTGGGCTCCATCAGTCCTTACATTGGCCTGTTTGGTACGGTGTGGGGGATTATGCATGCCTTTATCGCGCTGGGCGCGGTGAAACAGGCCACCCTGCAAATGGTTGCTCCGGGTATTGCTGAAGCACTGATTGCCACGGCGATCGGTCTGTTCGCGGCGATTCCGGCCGTTATGGCCTATAACCGCCTGAACCAGCGTGTGAACAAGCTGGAACAGAACTACGACAACTTTATGGAAGAGTTTACGGCTATCCTGCATCGTCAGGCTTTCTCCAGCGACGCAAGCAAGTAAGTCGGAGGTTTTATGGCCAGAACGCGTGGTCGCGGTCGTCGCGATCTGAAGTCCGAAATCAATATTGTTCCATTGCTGGACGTGCTGCTGGTGCTGTTGCTGATTTTCATGGCAACGGCACCGATTATCACCCAGAGTGTGGAAGTGGATCTGCCGGACGCAACCGATTCAAAAACAGTCTCCAGTGACGATAATCCGCCAGTGATTGTCGAAGTTGCGGGCGTCGGACAGTACAGCCTGGTGGTCGATCACGACCGGATGGAGCAGCTGCCGCCGGAACAGGTGATTGCCGAAGCGCGAAGCCGCATTACGGCGAATCCGAAGACCGTGTTCCTGATTGGCGGTGCTAAAGAAGTGCCTTACGACGAAATCATTAAGGCGCTGAACTTGCTGCATCAGGCAGGCGTTAAGTCCGTCGGACTGATGACGCAGCCGATTTAATTCATCCGAACCGTTTTTGGGAACCGAGAGTGTCGAAGGCAACCGAGCAAGACGATAAGTTAAAACGAGCCATAACCATTTCCGTGGTGCTGCATATCATTTTGATTGCGGCGCTGGTATGGAGCTCGTTTGACGAAAATATCGACGCCAGCGGCGGCGGTGGCGGTAGCGATATTGACGCGGTGATGGTCGATCCTGGTGCTGTCGTTGAACAGTACAATCGCCAACAAAATCAGCAGAGCGACAGCAAGCGCGCCGAGCAGCAGCGTCAGAAGCAGGCAAAACAGCAGGCGGAAGAGCTGCAGCAGAAGCAGGCCGCTGAGCAACAGCGGCTGAAGCAGCTGGAAAAAGAGCGTCTGCAGGCGCAGGAAGAAGCAAAACAGCAGGCGGCGGAACAGGCAGCCGAGCAGAAACAGGCGGAAGCCGCAGCCAAACAGGCGCAGCAGGAACAGAAACAGGCCGAGGCGGCTGCAGCAAAAGCCAAGGCTGAAGCGAAAGCCGAAGCGGACGCACAGGCTAAGGCGAAAGCGGATGCCCAGGCGAAAGCCAAGGCCGATGCCCAGGCGCAGGCTAAAGCAGAGGCCGATGCTCAGGCCAAAGCCACAGCGGATGCCAAGAAAAAAGCCGAAGAAGAGGTCAAAAAGGCTGCTGCTGACGCGAAGAAAAAAGCGGAAGAGCAGGCTAAGCAGGCCGCTGCTGAAGCGGCTAAAGTGAAAGCAGCCGCGGATGCGAAAGCTGCAGCAGCGGAAGCCAAGGCGCAGGCTGCTGCCGAGGCGAAAGCCCAGGCCGCCGCAGAAGCAAAAGAAAAAGCCGCAGCGGAAGCCAAAGAGAAAGCCGCCGCTGAAGCGAAGGCAAAAGCCGATGCTGCCGCGAAAGCGAAAGCCGACGCCGCGGCCAAAGCCAAAGCGGATGCCGCAGCCAAGAAGAAAGCGGCAGCCGAGGCAGCGAAAGATGCCGGTGACGTAGGCGACCTGCTGGGGGATCTCTCCTCCGGTAAGAATGCGCCGAAATCAGGTAATGCCGCAGGCGGTGGCGGCGCTGCAGGGCAGGGTACACAGAAAAAATCCGGTGCCTCCGGCGCGGCAATAGACAGTTATCTGGGTCAGGTTAAAGGTGCGATCCAGAGTAAGTTCTATGATGCAGATACCTTCGCCGGTAAAACCTGTGATGTTCGGATTAAACTGGCAGCAGACGGATTACTGATCTCCGCGAAGCCGGCGGGCGGTGACTCGGCACTTTGCCAGGCAGCGGTGAATGCCGCCAATATGGCGAAGATTCCTAAACCACCTAGCCCGGAAGTGTGGCAGGCTGTTAAAGATGCAACGCTGGAATTTAAACCGTAAGAATCCGGTAACCAGCGGCATGTTGAACTATGTTAAACATGCCGTACTCTTAGGTTTGTTGATACAAGGCTAATTATCATGGGCGTTTTGTCCGGATAAGGGAGAAATAATGAAGCAGGCATTTCGTGTAGCGCTGAGTTTTTTACTGCTGTTTGTCGCCGTGGCGCATGCAGAAGTACGCATTGAAATTACTCAGGGTGTGAACACTGCGCGCCCTATCGGCGTGGTTCCGTTTAAGTGGGATGGCCCTGGCGCTGCCCCGGAAGATATTGGTGGCATCGTTGCTGCCGACCTGCGTAACAGCGGCAAATTCAACCCGCTGGACCGTTCGCGTCTGCCACAGCAGCCAACTTCTGCCGCTGAAGTGCAGCCTGCTGCATGGACCGCGCTGGGTATTGATGCCGTAGTTGTTGGTCAGGTACAGCCTGGTGCCGACGGTAGCTATCTGGTTTCCTACCAGCTGGTCGATACCTCCGGCAACCCGGGTGCGGTACTGGCGCAAAACCAGTTCAAAGTCACCAAACAGTGGCTGCGCTATGCGGCGCACACCGCCAGTGATGAAAGCTTTGAAAAGCTGACCGGTATTAAAGGTGCGTTCCGTACCCGTATCGCCTACGTGGTGACCACCAACGGCGGTCAGTTCCCGTATGAGCTGCGCGTTTCCGACTACGATGGCTACAATCAGTTTGTGGTTCACCGTTCACCTCAGCCGCTGATGTCCCCGGCCTGGTCTCCGGATGGCAGCAAACTGGCCTATGTGACCTTTGAAAGCGGTAAATCAGCGCTGGTGATCCAGACGCTGGCCAACGGTGCTATCCGTCAGGTTGCTTCGTTCCCACGTCACAACGGCGCACCGGCATTCTCACCGGACGGCAGCAAGCTGGCTTTCGCTCTGTCTAAAACCGGCAGTTTGAACCTGTACGTGATGGATATTGGTTCCGGCCAGATCCGCCAGGTGACCGACGGTCGTTACAACAGCACCGAACCGACCTGGTTCCCGGACAGCCAGAGCCTGGCCTATACTTCTGACCAGGCCGGACGCCCGCAAATTTATAAAGTCAGTGCAAGCGGTGGTACACCGCAGCGTATTACCTGGGAAGGGTCACAGAACCAGGATGCGGACGTGAGCGCTGATGGCAAATCAATGGTGATGATCAGCACCAACGGTGGCGCTCAACACGTCGCCCGACAAGATCTGGTAACGGGAGCCGTTCAACAATTAACGGACACGTTCCTGGATGAGACGCCAAGTCTCGCACCTAACGGCACAATGGTAATCTACAGCTCAACTCAGGGTATGGGTTCCGTATTGCAGTTGGTTTCGACGGATGGGCGTTTCAAAGCGCGTCTTCCGGCAACTGATGGACAGGTCAAGTTTCCTGCCTGGTCGCCGTATCTGTAATGCATATAAATATGTATGACAAACAATAATTAGGAATCAAAAATGCAACTGAACAAAGTGCTGAAAGGCTTAATGCTGGCACTGCCAGTAATCGCGGTAGCGGCTTGTAGCTCACATAAGAACAACAACAACGACCAGACCAATGCAGGCCTGGACGGTTCTAACAGCGGCTACAACAACGGCGGCAACATGTCTTCTGACGAGCAGGCGCGTCTGCAGATGCAGCAGCTGCAGCAGAACAACATCGTTTACTTCGGTCTGGACAAATATGACATCCAGTCTGAATTCGCTCAGATGCTGGATGCGCACGCTAACTTCCTGCGTAGCAACCCGTCTTACAAAGTGACTGTTGAAGGTCACGCGGATGAGCGCGGTACTCCTGAGTACAACATCGCACTGGGCGAGCGTCGTGCTAACGCAGTTAAGATGTACCTGCAGGGTAAAGGTGTTTCTGCTGACCAGATCTCTATCGTTTCTTACGGTAAAGAGAAGCCAGCTGTACTGGGCCACGACGAAGCAGCCTATGCTAAAAACCGTCGTGCCGTACTGGTTTACTAAGAGACTCACATGATTAGTAGCTTCAGAACTCAACTATTGAGTCTGTCGTTACTGATTGGCATAGCGGCCCCCTGGGCCGCTAATGCCCAGGCAACAATCAGTAGCGTTGGCTCAGGCTCGGTCGAAGACCGCGTCACCACTCTTGAGCGTATTTCTAATGCTCAGGCACAACTCCTCCAGCAGCTTCAGCAGCAGCTTTCCGACACGCAAAACGATATCGATTCTTTGCGCGGTCAGATCCAGGAAAACAGCTATCAGCTGAACCAGGTTGTTGAGCGACAGAAAAGTATCCTTCAGCAGATTGACACTCTGAGCAGCGGCGGCGCTAATGCCGGTGCGCAGGCCAGCGGTGCGGGAGATGCAGCAGCCGGAGCGGCGGCTGCAACCGGCAGTGCGGCAGGCGATGCAACGGCGGCGGCTCCAGCGGCCGCACCGACGCAAAGCGGCGATGCGAATACCGACTACAACGCGGCGGTGGCGCTGGTACTGGAAAAAAAACAGTACGATCAGGCTATCGCAGCGTTTCAGGCCTTTGTGAAAAAGTATCCGGATTCAACCTATCAGCCTAATGCCAACTACTGGCTTGGGCAGTTGAATTACAACAAAGGCAAAAAAGACGATGCGGCCTACTATTTCGCCACCGTTGTCAAAAATTACCCTAAATCGCCAAAAAGCGCCGACGCGCTGTTTAAGGTTGGGGTGATCATGCAGGAGAAGGGCGATAAAGCAAAAGCCAAAGCCGTTTACCAGCAGGTCATAAAACTTTATCCAAACAGTGAAGCGGCAAAACAGGCGCAAAAGCGTTCTGCCGCTCTTTAACTGGCGCGATTTGACCAGAATACGCCTGAATTCTGGTCTTAACGCGTGAAAGCTAAGCAGTTGAACGTAATGTGTTGAAATAGTGGTTGCGCTGGAAATTCAAATCAGTAATATATGCCGCCGTTGCCGGGGGATATGTAAATAGCATCCAGCAGCGCAAAAGTGGGTCGTTAGCTCAGTTGGTAGAGCAGTTGACTTTTAATCAATTGGTCGCA
>NZ_JACVTS010000043.1:0-14318 GCF_016624545.1 Erwinia sp. S38
AACTCTCAACCTTTCAAGGCCATATGTCAGATCAAGTCGCGACTAATACAGGTTCATATATTTAAATGAGAAGCCACATGGCTTAGAAAAATCGGTTGGATGTTGCCACATTAAAATTCTCAACAGCCTGCCTGGACGCTTCCCAAGGTTAAGTAAACTTGCCATCAGTCATCGCAGAGGAATCATGGAGCATCATATTTCGCACGTAGTGCTCTTATGTATTCAGTAAGTATGAACATAAGGTGGTGACCAAAGCACTCGCATTGTGGATAACGGAGGCATTGACTTAGGAAGTGATGAAACACCTCTCAATACGCAGGAAAAAGTTTTGTTAAAGTCCCTATACAGCCTTTATAGGATTTGCACAGACAGCGCCTTTGCTAACGCTTATCCGTCTCATTTGAAGTGCTAAACTTATTTAGAACTAAATTTCGATAAGTCATGGAGAGAATATGCTAAAGCGCAAAGCTGAGATAGATATCGGAACGGATCACATTATTGTAGAGCGGCGCTACCGGGCGCTAGGTGCGTTTAATGATCTGTTAATCGCGATGTGGTTTCTGATTGGAAGCGTTTTCTTTTTTTATAATTCGATGATGAACAACGGAACATGGTTATTTGTGGCAGGCAGTCTGCAGTTACTCCTTCGGCCTGTGATCACTTTGGCTGAACTCATACATGTGCGAAGGGATCATGCGAGACGATGAAAGCAATAAGTTCCGAAATTAAAACTGATGCAGCAAACATTCCTGCAGAAGAGCCAGGTTCCAGTCTTTATTCAAGACTTATTTATCAAATAATAGGATCATAAACCTGCCTTCATCCCCGGTAATTCAAACCAGCGACAGGGTATCCCCAGCCAGTGTCAGTAACCCACCCTCTGAGAAATCGCCCTGTCCTGTATTGATGAGTAATGCCAGTCAATTGGAACGGACTGTCACCAGACATTCAAAACACATTGGACTGAATATCAGTAATCCGTTTTGCGCAATCGCAGATATTTCATCTTATGACTTTCGGCCTTCTGCGCCAGATAGCGCACGCGGAAAATATCATGACGGGTGATAACCCCTTTCACCTTCCCTGACTCAATATCGGTGACCACCACCATGCCCACCTCCTCGCTGAATAAGTGATCCGCGATATGGCTACACAAGGTGTCTGGATGGGCGCTAAATGGTGGTTGGTCGCTGAGTAACTCTTGCAAGCTGATATCCATCGCACGCTCCTGAAGCTGCCAATGAATCATCTCTTTACGCGATACCACCGCGATAAATTGGCCATGCGCATCCACCACGGGATAATGATGATGCGCATGCAAATCACTCATAACGGATATCACCTGATGCAGCGGCATGCTGGCTGGCAAGGACGCCGGTTCGGCAGTCATGATCTGCCGTGCTTTAGTGGTTTCCAGCGTGTCGGTGGCATACTCCTGCACGATGTGATGCCCTCGACGCGCCAGACGTTCGGTGAAGATGGAACGCGGCATCATCAACACGCTCACTGCATAAGATGCCACGGCAGCCCCCAATGCCACGGGTAGCAGATGAAAATGCCCTGTTACTTCTACCGCAAACAGCGTTCCCGTAAGCGGTGCACGCATTGCCCCGCTTAGAATCCCGGCCATACCCGCCATCACCAGCATGCCGCCGTAACCTGGAACCAGATGTGCTGCCACTGCACCCACCGCGCCACCCATTATCAGCAAAGGTGCCACCACTCCGCCGGAAGTGCCTGAACTCAGTGATACCAGCCAGACGATACTTTTTACCAGCAGCAGTGAAATGATGATGTTGATTGCGAGCGTGCCATCTAACAGGCTTTGAATACTGGCGTAGCCCGCGCCCAGCACGCGAGGTTGAATAATGCCGCCTAGGCCAACAATCACTGACCCCAGCGCGGGCCACCACATCCAATGGACAGGTAAATGATGAAACCACTCTTCCAGCCGATACAGGCTTTTAGACAGGGCCACGGCGATCAGGCCCGTCAGAGCACCAATACCCACCGCGATGATGAGTTGCATTGGTTGCAATTGAGACATCCAGTAGAAAGGAAAAATGGCGCCAGTACCAATCAGCGCATTTCGCCAGCACCAGGAGACAAGCACTGCGCTGACTACCGGAATAAAGCTGCGTGGCTTCCATTCAAACAACAGCACTTCCAGCGCCAGCAACACCGCCGCGATAGGTGCATTAAAGATGGCAGTCATGCCAGCTGCAGCTCCGGCCACCAGCAAGGTCTTGCGTTCGGCTGCGCTGAGATGAAATAACTGCGCAAACAGGGATCCGATTGCGCCGCCGGTCATGATGATCGGCCCTTCCGCACCAAACGGCCCCCCGCTGCCAATCGACACCGCCGAAGAGAGCGGTTTAAGCACGGCCACTTTGGGTGACATCCTACTTTCGCTATAAAGAATAGCTTCAATCGCTTCTGGAATGCCGTGGCCGCGAATTTTTTCCGAACCAAAACGTGCCATGACACCAATGATCAAACTGCCCAGTACCGGTGCCGCAATGATATGAAGCGCCCCAGCATTGCCAGGCATCACGTGTTCGACGAACGAGAACTGCTGATACCAGAATAAATTGGTCATCAAGGCGATAAGGTGCAGCAGCACAATGGCACCAAACGCGCCGCCGGTTCCTATCAGAATGCCCATCAGCGCGAGTATAATCACACGCTTCGTTACAGTGTGGTCAGAAAGTCTGGGCCGATGTGGGGAATCGGACAACGTGTCCCGCATCTTGTTGCTCCTCGTTACATTATCGAAACGCGCAATTTACATCGCAATGCGATACAAATTCAATACTGAAAGGTTTTCAACATGTCACAGCCCAACAAAATGAACGATGCCGATTACACACTGCTGGCAGACTTCCGAGCCACCTTGAGGACGTTTATGGCCTTCAGTGAAACTCAGGCACGCAACGTAGGATTAACGCCGCAACAACATCAAGCCCTGCTGTCGATTCGTGGCACTGCTCCAGGCAATGCCACGGTGGGTTATGTGGCAGAACGTCTGATGTTAAAACCACACAGTGCGTCAGGCTTACTTAGTCGTTTAGAGGAGGCCGGTTTGGTAATGCGCAAGTCGGATCCAACCGATCAGCGTAGAACTTTTTTGCAATTAACAGAGGAAGCGGAGCAACTGCTCGAGTCGCTGTCGCTGGCGCACCTGGAAGAGTTGAGCAACCTGAAACCGATGTTGCTCTCGATGATCAACCAATTCTGCTAAGCGCAATGCCAGCAGCATCAGCATAATGAAGTCATCACTGAAGAGTGATGACAGATTAGAGAAATACTTTCCCCTCATAATGTCTACTTATCAGAAACTTAGTCTGATATTTAAAATATCGCAGTAGCCCTGAAGTCGTCTAATCATGATTTTTTCGTAGTGAAATTAAAATACTCATAAAACATTCAACCAATTTATAGAACGACCAGGGTATACTTAATTACCCAAGCACACTAAATAAAAACAATAGAATGAACTGGCGATCTTTAAGACCGCCGAAGTAATCATATAGAGAGGTATTATTGGGAAGAGTGGATCCTCAACGATTCCAAGCGTCATAGCTAATTGCAATCGATAACAATCCCCAGAATACAAGATATTCAACTCCTCCGCCAGCCCAGTACCAGCCAATCCCGTCTGTCGCAAACACTGCATATATGGCAACGGCCATGGCTCCCGCAGACAGCAGTCCTGCCCAGCGAGTAAACAGGCCAAGCACCAGTGCGATTCCTGAGGACGCTTCAACGATTATTGCCAGTGTTAAAAACAACCATGCTGGGTGCAAACCAGCACTTGCGAAAAAGTCGGCTGAACCTGAAAGGTCACGAAGTTTCGATAATAAATGAGGAAAGTAAAACATTCCTGCAATGATTCGAGCTCCGTTTATGCCATGTCTCAAATCAAACCGGTTCGGCATTAATGCTGGACCAAGCAATCTTTTTAGCAAGGATGGTGCCTTATATGTAGAAGATAAGTTTGACATAGTTTCCCTTTTTTAGTTAGCAGCGATTTTTCGTATTCAGTACTTTTTGAGTTATAGACAGATGTGAAACCATAGAACTCGTTTTTAATTTGTCTCAGGCTAAGATTATCTTCAAAAGAAAGTTTGATTAACTTGATTTAAAACAGGTTCGTGTGAATTTTTATCTAATGGATAACACATATAACTCTCTGTTTAATCCACCAAATTCCATATGCGTTTATGTGATATGAAACTGAATTTCTTCATTCACGTAACGCGTGCGCATCACATCTCTCAGCAACACCATGCCCAGGTTTAAACTTGATGACAAATGGAAAAGATCGTAGTTAATCGTGATAAATCGAGCTTTGTTCAGTGAAAATTTAATAAGTTAAAATATGGACTACTGTGGCATAGCAGTCCATCAACAATGTGATCAGTCAGTTTCCAGTTGCGAATATTTAACAGTGCTAGCTATGTTTTCTAGGAAATTTTTAAGTAAGCGCACCGCCAACATTACACTTTGCAAGTTATAGTATAACGAAGTGTCATTCTTTATCAGATACTCTTCAAAATCACGATTTCGTGTCAGTGCCATAGCACGGTTAATCTGCTCGCGGAGGTGATTACAGTTATTCATATATACTTCCAGCGAGAGGTAGTCGCCGTCAGTTAGTTGATGAAGTAGCGCATTAATCTGTTCAAACTTCGTCATTAACTCACGGTGGTCGTTACCGTGTCTCAGAAAATCATCGATATCCAATATCAAAACCCTTTAGCAAGATCATCTTTAGTTAAAAACTTTGCCAGTTTGCACTCTCTGTACTTTTAAGAGGAGCAACATGAGATGATTTTGCATCTGAACTCCCTGCGGGTATATCAACCACCTCGCGCATCATGTTTGTTGTAACCTCAGGAGGCAGAGTGAATTTTCTAACCAGTTTGGACAGAGATTGCGCCTGATCTTGCAGAGAAGCAGTAGCAGCGGAAGCTTCTTCGACCAGTGCGGCATTCTGTTGCGTGACATCATCCATCTGACTGATGGCCAGATGTACATGAGTGATACCTGTGTTTTGCTCTTCTGCTGCTGCTGCGATTTCACTAACCAGATCATTTACTTGCCGAAATGCACCCTTCAATTCGGTCATGTTCTTTTCAACTGTTTCAGCCTGAGTCGCTCCTGACTCAACGAGAGAATAAGATGTGTCAATGAGATGTTTTATTTCTCTGGCTGCCTGAGTAGAACGTTGTGACAAATTACGAACTTCACCTGCCACTACCGCAAACCCCTTGCCATGCTCTCCCGCTCGCGCTGCTTCAACTGCAGCATTGAGTGCCAAAATATTTGTCTGAAAAGCAATACCTTCAATAAGAGTAACAATCTCATTAATTTTTTTAGAACTTGTCCGAATCTCAGCCATAGTGCCCAACATATTGCCCAGTGAAACAGCACTGGCATCAGAAAGTTCAGAGGCATTTCCAGCAAGAAGTCTTGCCTGGCGCGTGTTATCTGCAGTCTGTCTGACGGTCTCGCTCAATTCAGCCATGCTGGCTGCAGTCTGCTCCAGTGAAGCCGCCTGCTGTTCTGTCCTGGAGGAAAGATCCTCATTTCCCGCTGCTATTTGAGAAGAGGCGGAGCTTAGTGAATGAGAAGCAGTGCTGACGGACGAAAGCGCATTTCCAACACTATTGAGGAGCTGATTAAAAGAGCGAGCCATCCCACCCACCTCATCTCTTCTGCTACCATCCGCAGTCATGCTCAAATCTAAAGTCTGTCCAGCATGGTTCATGATATCCCCTATGCGCTTAAGACTTCCTCGAATTCGAAGCAGGGTTACTGTCGTCAGGATACCTGGTAAAATGAGAATTACAGTAATTCCCCCCGTTAACCCCCACAAGGCTTGATGGTGGATCATTTTATTTTCAGATCTGAGTTGCTTCCCAATTGAGACATTCAGAGCAAGTTGTTGGCGATAATCTGCCTTAAGCTGAGAAATAAAGCCTCCAATCTCATTTGGTCTCTCAAGTAAGTTGCGAGTGACCTCATCCTCATGCGCGCGTGATGCTTTTATAAAGCCAGGCAAACGCGTTTCGATTTGTTTCAGAGTATTGAGTCCAGACTCCGACAACTGTTTGTCTTCATCACTGGATATATCGTGGTTTAAATAGTTCTCAGCGAGACTTTTGATAACTTTAATGCGCTGATTTATCTCATTCTCAACAGCTGGCATCTGGGTGTTATCCGTCTGACTTTGGTATTTATAGAGCATCAAGAGTAACCCATTTGAGCGGTCAATCAGTTCGCCCAGAATCTGGATCGAGGGAATTACATTAACCTGGACGCGTTCAAATCGATCCTGAAAGCCACTTAAGAGTTGAATGGCGGCTAAGCCAGTAGCGACCAGTGATGCTGAAAGCAGAACAAACGCTAGAGTCAACCTCTGAGTAATATTCATCTTATTTACCTGATAAAAACTATACAGAACCAATTGCATTGTATTTAAACCATCGGCACTCTTTGTCGAAAAGTTACTTCAATAAATATGATTCTATTCTTCATTAATGATCATTTTTTTTGAATTAGTCTATGGGCGACTGAACACTTTTACATTGTTCTTTTAGGCGATTCGTGAGCCATCCACTGTCTGTATTGCGCCGGCGTCATGTCCATTATCTGATTAAAAGCTTTCCTGAAGGCGGTATCTTCAGAATACCCACAATCAATCGCAACCTGCCGGATGCTTACGCTGGTGCTGACCAGCATCGTACAGGCCGATTCAATACGTATCCTCGTAATAAATTCTTTAGGGGTTTCCTGTGACAACACTTTCATTCTGCGTTGCAGCGTGCGTTCCGTAACATGTAATGCGGAGGCAAGCTGCGCTGCCGTTATAGACGGATTTTTAAAACGGACGATTTCCTGCGCCCGATTTATAAAAAGAGTACCGGACTGTAAAGTAGCTGACGAAGCCGGCAGATGATGATGCAGATAATGATTATCCGTGAGAGACATCTTAGACGCGAGGTTGGCCACATCCCCACCTGCTCCTTTTTCAATAATATGCAGCGCCAGAGAAATCCAAGAAAAACATCCACCGGTAGATATCACCCGACGGTCCTCAACAATCATTTTACCCCGGATTTGACTGGCATCAGGATATCGCTCTTGAAGCATGTGACTAACCCACCAGGTAGTGGTGTAAGAACGTCCTCTAAGTAAACCTGCTTCTCCAGCAATTACACATCCAGTGCCAGTAGTAGCAATGAGCGTGCCATTCGCATACAACTGTCTAAACCAATCAGCTGCCTGACGAATATTTTCTATATTAAGAGGTTGAAGGTCTTGTCCCAGCAACATGCCAGGCGCAATAACTACATCGATTTTTCCCGCCGCCTTAAAAGAACTATCAATATGAATTAGCCTGCCCTCAGCATCCCAGACAGGTGCTCCATCTGCGCTGACAATGACAGTTTCAAAGGGCGCCTGTGGAAACCTGGCTGCATAAGCAGGCGATCCTGCAACGGCTTTATTCGTTATCCAAAAGATATCTGTCAATCCAGAAATAGCTGACAGAACGCTGCCCTCGAGAGCAAGTATGGCGACACGCATAAGCGGATTCCTAAATTAATGTGTCGTAATTTGCGTGAAAAATGTGACTTTTTTCATCCCTTGTATGCCAGTTTTTATATCTAGCTTGGTGAAGTTATTCTCAGCTGAATACATGTTTTAGATCCATTTTTTCAAATACTAAAGAGTATAAAGGTGATTTGCTTTGATGGGCACTGATTGCATTTAGCTCCGCACATGGGTGAGGACTAACCGCCGGACCTTCACTAGGAAGATTGTAACTGGCGCAAAAGATCGTTCCGGGTTTGAATCAATGCAGCTTTAACACGCATCTTTAAGTTATCAGTGTGCGATTATCCATAGAGGGCGCTAAGGAGTAGACTTTAAGCCATCGCTGACTACCCCCCAGCGACCTCAGAAACGCACTAACCTAAGCAGAGTGAGGAAGATTTATCTAAGATGGTCTTGCCACGGTTCATCTTGCTTCTAATTGTATGAATGACTTCATTTTCAAATGACTGGATGCACAAGATGAGACTCGTGTATGTCTGTGTCCCGGCCATCGTAGCCGGGCTAATTACTGAATGAGCAGCGGGATGCGAAATGACACCGCATTGAGCTGTTTAAAAGCGATGATTATCCCAACGGAAGAGGATTCAGTTAGCATGCGCGCGAAATGTCATAGGACAGAGATTGGCTGAGAAGCCAACGATCATCCATCAGCAGTCAGACTCAGCAGCTAAGAGCATGAAAAAGTTAAAAGGCTCAAACCACATTCGTGACTCTTCACCTGAGTTTTAATCTCGCCAGACGATAATGTCAGCAATCCCAGTTTCCACAACCGCAATGATAGCCAATCGCTGCATTTGAAACTGCATTGGGGTTAATGAGGATCGTGATGGCTGGCAACGCCATTTTTCCGATATGCGCCGTAGTCCCCAGGTAACTTCTTAGTGAACCTGGACACAACCATCGGCGCGGCAATTGACACAATGATGATTGCGCAGCCCGCAATCTGGTCTGTTGTGATTGAATCCGATAGCAGCGCATAGGAAAACAGAAATGCAGCGGGAAGCTCAATTGTCACCAGCATACCTGCAAGGGAAGTGTTGGTTTTTGGCATACCAAAACCATAGAGCAGCACAGGTAGGATTGAAGAAAATATCGCATTAGCTACTGACCACATGCTGCTCTGACTCATAGGAGCGATATCGATATTTTTGTTGAATAGGAATAATGATGCTATGAATGCTCCGAACGTCAGGATCTTCGCCTTATCAATGACGCGTACGCCGTTGGCAATATTAGACGAGGAGACGATAAGCAGACTGTAAGATACGCCTGCCCCTAATCCCCACAGCAGCCCTCCAGAATTGACTTCCAAGGACCCTCGAAAAATCCCCGTGGCGGTAACCACACCCGCCATGATGAAAATGAAGCTGGTGATATCACGGCGTGTTAATGGCTTTTTCTTTATGAGCGCGTTCAGCGTCGGCGCCATCCACGCTGACTGCATCATCAGCAGAGTGGACGTCGGCACCCCAACGTAATAAACGGCATTATAGAAACAGTAGGTAATGCACATAATAGGAATGCCGGTAGCAAGAACGAGCAGCTTATCCAGGGTAGGAAACGCACCAGCCTTATTGCGATTTATCTCGGAAAGCACGAAAAAAAGCACGAAAGAAAAGAGAAACTGCGTAGGGATAAGGCTTTCAATTTTTGCACCACTTGCTGTGGCCAGACTTAATATCACTCCCGGCATGCCATATGAAACAGCCCCAATGAAGACGGACAGCGCGCCGACAGCTCCTGACATTTTCAAAATAAACTCCTTAGTGTGACCACCGATTCTGGTACAACGTGAAAAACAAGCCAGTCTAGTCGCTTATGAGCTAACAGCAAGTGAAGCAGCTGACCGGTTAATACAGATGCTTCTTGTTTGCCCTCAGAGCCCCTATCCAGGGTGATCAAACAATTACCCGAGTGTCGAGCATCAGCCAGTTAAGGCATTTAGCTTTAAAAATCCAGAACTCAGGTCCTTCACCCGACCTTTGACGTCTGAGCGAAGTTTTAATGCATGCCGATTGACTTAGCCAGACTGAAGCGCCGGCATGCCAGAGCGTTGATGTTGGCCCACCTGGTTTAGCCGAGTTTTTTCTGACACCATTGAGGATAATCAAGCCATACCACACCCATGCGCACCGATTCAGAGCAACATGTTCGCTCGTGATCAATACTGAGAGTGGCTCGCATACCAAGTTCCCACCGAAAGCTGGTGGCCAGGCCTTCCAGAAGAAGAGGCGGGGGGTTTCTCAAGAAACTGCCTTTCGAGTTATGCCCGTTACAGTTTGCCCCGTTAAAGGCTCTGGTATAGTCGGATCGTTGAGAGTACATCCGATTACTTTTTTAAAATTTGCTATGACATTATTCGCTCTACACTAACTACGCACATAACAATTCAGGAGCAAATCCATGAAATATTTAATATCAGGATTGATGATGCTGGCATCTGGTCAGGTCATGGCGGACATTAAGACTGAGCAGAATTACCCTGCCTGTGACCTGGAAACGCAGCGCAATGTAAGTGAAACAGGAACCAGGATTACAGATCCGCTTGAGGCGCATATTTCGCTGAGGATCGATATACTTCAGGCAGATATCAGCACGGCACGTAAAGCTCGTATACTCACGCAGGCGCAGGCTGACAAGCTTTGGCAATCGGCATCACGGGTCAGAAATGAAACGGCGCATTTTGTTAAACAACAAGGCTTTCTCAGCGCTGCAGAACGGGCATCTTACGACAGGGAACTCGATGATATCGCTATAAAATTTTGTGGCAAGATAGAAGGATAATTTTGGGTCATGCGTCAAATGATCGCAGTCAGTCCTTCATATAGGAGGCATTCTCATGCCCTTCCAACTACTTCAGCGTTCTAAATACCTCTTTAGATACTTAATAGTTGGGGATCCAATTCAGACCTGACCTTGAGCTGTTGTAATTGACGGAGGTTTCCAGGTTTCCAGGTTTCAGGTCTCAACTATCCCCTGCGCCAGGCAGACGTTATGCTAATCCGTAATCATATGGTCAGGTTAAATATTGGATTGCCAGCCTTTCCTCAAGTTTTATGTTCAGACCGGCTTATACACACCAGGCACTGTGATGGATTTTGACAGTTCTTCTGTGACTGCAGCGTACTGTGACGCAACCATCGGTCATAACGTTTTTGATATTATTTACGATGCGAATGGCACATGGACCGTTACTTCCAGCACAAACTGATGTCAGCAGACCATTTGAGTCTGTAAATATCAGGTGCTGAATTCGGTTTTTTAAACAGCAGGTATACAGCTCTCCGGTCAATGGTAGAGCTTGTGACCAGCAACTCATATCAGATGTTTAATTAAGAGAGGTTTACCATGTGTGCCTTCAAAATTAGTCTTTCAGAATTTACAGATTGTGCAGTCGCAATGGCTATCTTCTGACAAAGAGCTGTAAAGAAGCCTTTATTGGCTACAGCAGCTCAGCGCTCAACTACCCCATATCCATGACTGGGAAATCGGTAACATTGCACTCAGTGTGGGTGTAAGGAAAAAACCAAAGTTGGCCGAGACGGCGAAATTGATGTACTCGCACTCGTGAAGACAGTGCTGCGCTTTGGTATTCCAGGTGGCGAGCTTAAAGAGACTATCGATCAGCTGCCTGACACTGAGCAACACATGTAGTGTGGAAACATCAACCTGGGAGGTAGCTTTTGCTACCTCCTTTTTTAGCCATGCATCCCACATAATCGGCAAGCGTAGTATTGGACACATTTCAAAAGGATGATTGTCTACTCACACTTTATCGAGCCTAACTTGGCCATCTGCATAACGGAGGGATTATGTTGAGATTTTGTCCAAACATGGGTCACAACATGCAGCTGATAGAATTTAAAATCCTGGCAATTACATCGGCCTCGGCGGACAAAACATGGGTCACAGCATGATAACGGCAAGATAAATATGTGTCACAGCATGCATGCTACGAATGAAACCTGTGTCACAACATGTATTCACGGAAAACATGTGTGGTGGCATGCATGAGTTACCGAAAATGTGTGGAGGCATGCTCTTCACAACATGTGTCATAGCATGCGTATATGTGAGGAGGTCAGCTATAAAGTCGAGAAAACATGTGTCGTAACATGCTGAAGCTCATTCATGATACCTTTACAACAATGTGAGTACTCACTTACGTTATTAACACCATGCAGAGCAACTCACTTACCTGTGTCATAGCATGTAGCTGGAAAGGAAACATGTGTCATAACATGCTAGGCAAATAAAAAGCATGTGTCACAGCATGATAAAATTCAAATCATGTGTCGCAACATGCAAATGATCTGGTTGGTGCATGCCCTAACACATGTCTCGCATGCTGCCGCCCATGTTTCAGCGGTGCCTTTCAAAGTTCACATGCTATGACCCATACTAAGCATGCTATGACACATACTTTGCATGTTACGACACATCATTCTCGTATAACTCTTTGAGTTTCTTGTTTCTTTTATTAATAAACAGGAAGGACTCCCTGCCCTTCTTAATGATGCTGTATTCGATATAACCGATCTTTTCCATGGCTAAAAGCGCGTTTTTGATCAAACGGTTTTGTTCCGGAACGGGAGAGGTTAACAGCAGACGTTCACGAATGCGGGAGAAGGATATTGGCGCAGGATTGTCAGGCAGGCTGGCAATGTAAGTATAAAGCGTCTGAGCAACTTCCTTACCTTTCAGATAGGTATAGGGCTTTTTGCGAAGTAGAATCGTATAGTCGATTTCATACAGCTCCCAGAGACGTTCATCTGCCTCGAGTGTTACCGTGTCTTTATCACGATCAAGCAACGCGGTCTTAAGCAGTTGGGTAAAGAACATTTTGCCATTTCCTTCCCTACGCTTAAATTGAACCACCTTCGTGCCGAGTTTCGCCAACGAATCAAAGATTTGATCGCGTAGACGGTGGTTAACCTGCCGTGAATCATACTGGCAAAGTTGGGCAAACTCCTTGAAAGGCAACGTGATGTTATTACTGTCACGTCCATACTTGCTGAAGGCGCCAATAACGCCCATCCAGACGCTAAAATCTGAGGTAATATTGAGGCGTTCGCCGCGGATCTGGATGTCGTTATACCCTTCCTTACGAGCGAATTCGAGTGATGAAAAAGGCTCGGATACGTCAATAATGTGCTCAGATCCCTTTTTCAGCGCGCGCGAGTTGGGTACGAATACACCGAGCCTGAGTAAAATGGCCGGTTGAACTGAAGAGGCACTGGTGACTGTGAGTACTTTATGTTCATCTTCAGCGGAAGCCAGTAATGAGTCATGGAAAAAGTTATTGTCAGCCAATGGCTTATCCTCTTTATACACAGAACCCGCGCATGAGTGCATAACAGACGGGATTTGCATGATGTGACACATGTTACTGCATGTTATGACACATGTTTATCATGCTGTCACACATGTTTTGCATATTACCACACATGTTTTGCATGCTGTGACACATGCAAATCCTCTGAAAGGCGCGCCAGCACAGGGCTGCGAGCGACGGGGATCTGTTTGGATCTAATTAGGATCTGATCAGGATAATTATTGGATCTAAGCTGTGGATATGTGGAAAAAAGATCCTCAGCAAGCAATTGTGGGTTTTATCAGACCATCGATGAGATAATTAGCCATTCGTTCAAGAGGTTCTGAGATTGGTGTGCGTGAAAGTATGCCGAAATGCTTCTTGCAAAGACCGTAGTGCTGACACTAAGAAAAGCCTTTTTCTAACTCAAGAACGAACTGCATAGCCAGCAGATGCTATTTTCATCAGACATAGTGCTTAAGGCTTTATTGGTGCTATAAACTGAAATCAATACATTAGCTATGAAAATCATAAGTGATCATCTCTTCCATATCTTGATAATGAATCTCATCGCTCTTCAGAAGGCTTCTAAGCGAAAAATTTCATTCACGCTATCAAGGGAAGCCTTTGAACATGAGCGTCTCTCCGTGCGTTTTGTAGAGTTCTGAGGGGTGTTGTTTATACCGGTCAGACTGATCAGCCTGCTGATCTACTGAATCCTTGGGTGATCAGTGGAGGTAAAAATGATTTCACGTAAAATTATGTCACTATTAACAAGACTTGTTGCAGTCCGCTAAGGAATGTTTACCCACTTCCATCAAAAAATCCCCAAAAGCTCTAGCTATAAGTACGTGCAGTCCTTAATGCATTTATCAAAAATGCCGTAAAACACTGAGGAGAATTTGTCTCTCTAAGGGGAATCATTCTTATAGATTAGTTGTGATCCATACGCTCTAGGGCCAAAAAGTTTAGGCTTCCCCATTTCCTCCATGGAGATGTAACTCTTCAAAGTCTGCTGTAGCAGACCCATTTCAATAAGTGGGCAGGCAATTCTGGATATTAAATGGGCAACCCTGCCCCAGGTAGTGTTAAGTATTAACATATAAAACATTAGCATAAACTCGGTAATTATCTGTGACAACGTCACATAGTGTTGGATTGAGAAACTTAAACAGATTATTATCTGGGTTACGACGTCACATCTAATTCCAATTCCGACCACTGGGCAGTCTAGGGGAATGTATCTGAACTGGTTTCCATTCCCTGAATAAATGCGGCTGCAGAACCGATATGATGATCAGTTATGACATATGGCGATCCCGTCTTAAATTGTATTAGCTCAGACCTGATCTGACAGTTACCGGTTATTTATACAGGTGTC
>NZ_JACVTS010000044.1:0-13755 GCF_016624545.1 Erwinia sp. S38
TTCTGAACTTTTGCTTTGCCACGGAACGGTCTGTGTTGTCGGGAGGATGCGTGATCTGATCCTTCAACTCAGCAAAAGTTCGATTTATTCAACAAAGCCCGATGGAGGCTTAACGCCAAACAAATCGAAGTGACATGACGGTATTATTTACAGTCTAATGTGATGGCCAGTATCAGTTGATCATGACAACCAAAATTCAAACTTTGCCGCAAACAGGCATACCAGCAGGAGGTCTAAAAATGCCGCCGGCAGCTACAACTGGTAGTAAATTTTCGGCGCTTAGATCGTTGTTTTTCCGCTCGCAATCACACTCCTTTGACTAAATTGTTGCCTGTCGACATTTTTATATGCTAAATATGCCGAATTGCAACTTTTAAAGGAAACCCAGCCATCATGGATATACTATTTCAGACCATTAGCCGGGAACAGAATAGCGACACCACCAATCTCGCGGATTTGCCGTTGCCGGATATGCTGGTGCTGCTTAATCAACATGATGCCTGCGTTCCGCAGGCAATCAACCAGGTTTTACCTCAGGTGGAAACCGCAGTGCGCCTGATTACGGCGCAGATGAAAAAGGGCGGTCGGCTCTTTTACGTCGGGGCGGGTACCAGCGGACGCCTTGGGGTGCTGGACTCCGCTGAGTGTCCGCCCACTTTCGGCACCGATCCTGAGCTGATTCAGGCGGTTATCGCGGGGGGGCTGGACGCTATGCTGCGCGCCGTGGAGAACGTCGAAGATGATCGCTCTGCCGCAGTAGCAGCACTACATAGCAGAAAGCTGGCAGAGGAAGACGTGGTGCTGGGTATTGCCGCCAGCGGTCGCACGCCGTTCGTGCAGGCAGCCCTCGACTATGCCAAAGAGACGGGGGCTAAAACCATCGCACTTACCACTCGCGGCCTCAGCGCTATTTCGCACCAGGCTGATATTGCTATCGCGCCGGACGTGGGAGCGGAGGTGCTCTCCGGTTCTACTCGTATGAAGAGTGGTTCGGCACAAAAGATGTTGCTCGGGATGATTAGTACCGCAGTGATGACACGGCTTGGCAAGGTGCATGGCAATTTCATGATCGATGTGAAGGCGTCTAACGAAAAACTCTACCGCCGCGCGGAATATATGGTGTGTCAGATTTGCTCGATTGACGAGCCAGGTGCCAGAGATCTGCTGCAATCGGTAGGATATAGCGTGCGTGCGGCGGTGCTGCGCCAGCTACTGAACCTGCCCCCAGAAGAGGCGCTGACCCGAGCCGCAGAGCCATTTCGTACGTTAACATCACAGCTAGGGGCCGTAGGGAAATATGGCGAATAAGATAGAGCACCTGGAAGCGGTAGCAGATGCTATTGAGCAGAATATTGGCGGTTTTGGTAACGTCGTCACGCTGACGAACTGTATGACCCGGGTACGCATCGTGCTGGCCGATCGCGCGCAATTTAATGCCGACGTGCTGCGTAAAATCGAGGGCGTAAAAGGCGTAGTGGATGCAGGCGAGCAGTTTCAGATTATTGTTGGGATGGGTACGGCTGCGAAAGTTGCGGGAGTGCTAAATAAAAGGCGTGGCGGGTCGGACTCCGCTCCTGCGGTATCAGCGGAGAGGAAACATTTTTCCGTGCGTCGGGCACTTAACACTCTGGCGGCGATTTTTGTTCCAACGATCCCGGCGCTGATTGGTTGTGGTCTGATCCTGGGCCTGATCAACGTCGTGAAGCTGCTGTTTCCGGGGTTGGTGACCAGCCATCAGGAGCTGTTCACGCTGTTCACCGTTATCGGCAAAGCGGTTTTCGCTGTACTGGCCTTAATGATTGGCATGAACACCTCGAAAGAGTTACAGGCCTCCCCGGCGATTGGTGCAGTCATGGCGGCAATCCTTACCGCTCCGGATCTGGCGGGTATTAAGCTGTTCGGTTTTGCCCTGACACCGGGCGGCGGAGGCATTTTTGCCGTGCTGCTGGTATGCGCGTTTGCGGCTAAGTTCGAACTCTGGTTTCGCAACTGGTGCAAGGAGAGTCTTGATCTGATCCTGACTCCGATGGTGACGATAATGATCTCTTCGATGGTGGCGCTACTGGTTCTGCAGCCTGCGGCCCATGCGATCAACCTTTGGCTGGGTAATTTGGTTTCGCTGGCCTTGCTCAACCACTCAGCGGCATCGGTGATTGTCGGCGCGGTGTTGGGCGGCGGGTTCCTGTTCCTTTTGCTGACTGGATTGCATCAGGGGCTCATCCCGATCCACGCTCAGATCCTTGACACCTTTGGCCTCAATTACCTTTTCCCAATACTGGCGATGGGTGGGATGGGGCAGGTAGGGGCTGCCGCTTATGTCTATCTGAAGACGAAAAATCCGCGCCTGAAAAAAACCATCGCCGGTGCGCTGCCTGTGGGGATTATCGGCGTAGGAGAGCCGTTGCTGTTTGGCGTGTCGCTGCCGCTGGGTAAACCCTTTATCGCAGGCTGCATCGGCGGCGCGGCGGGTGGTGCGGTCATTGCGGCCAGCAAGATTGGCATCATTATCCCGTTCGGTACTGCCGGGCTATCGCTGCTGCCACTTGTGGGACCAGGCCAGATCGTGCCTTTTCTGCTGGCGGTAGGCTGCGCCTGGATCGTCGGTTTCATCGCGGCTATGCTGCTGGGCTTTAACGATCCAATAGAGTAATTCGGGTGATTTATGGAAACGGTTATCAGCAAAATCAGGGCGTTGGTGCATACTGGAAAGCGCGGCGAACGGGCAATATCGGCCTTTATCATTGAGCAGGGGTTTGACCTTTCCGCGATGAGCGCCACGCGGGTGGCGCAGGCTCTGAAGATCAGTGACTCCACTGTGATTCGCTACGCCAGAATGCTGGGCTGCAATGGTTTCCCCGACCTGAAGCTGCAGTTAGCTGCTGCAAAGCCTGAAAGCGTTGCAATCAGGCAGGAGATCTATGAGGGGATTGAGGCCGGGGATAGTACTGTGCAAATCGTGGCGAAATCGAAGCGACTTTTCACCAGCAAGATAGAACAGTCGCTGGATTTGATTGAACCTGAAGTGATAGACACCTGTGCGCAGCTACTGGTTAATGCCCGTAGGATTGTGCTTGTGGGAATAGGCTCCTCTGCCGTTATTGCGCTCGATATGAATCACAAGCTTATTCGCTGCGGGCTGAACGTGTTGTTTAACTATGACTATCACACCCAGCTGATACAGGCGTCGCTCCTACGCCCCGGTGATGTTCTGCTGGCTATTTCGGCTCGAGGTGAGAGTGACGAGGTGATAGAGGCTCTGAACCTTGCCCGCGACAAGGGTGCGCAGACTATTGCACTGACCCGCTACGGAAAAAACAGAGCCAGCGCGCTGGCGGAACACGTTATCGCATACAGCTACACCGAAGCCCATGAACAGCTGGGTATGGTGACGCCGCAGATCTTACAGATGATTGCCTTCGATGTTCTTTTTTTCAAAATTAATAGCCTGATCTCTCATGACAGCATGCAAACTGCCATGATCGCTGTAGACAGGCATCAGCAAATGCGAGGTTAACAATGAAGAGTGGACTGTATCTCGGGGCGACGCTGCTGCTCGTGGCGGGCGTTTGCCAGGCTAAAAACTATGCCATCGTCTATACCGACAGCATTCATTCATTGCAGGATGCCGCGCAGGAGAGTGTGTGGACGAAGGCTAATGCACTGACGGACTTTAGTTTCCCGTGGAAAAACGCTCCGGCACCGAAAACTGAGTTTCGTGCTCTCTGGACGCCAGAGGCCATCTGGTTCCGCTTTGACGTTGAGGACCATGATGTCCAAGCTGGCAACCAGCCAGATAAGGATGAAGCTGTGCTGGCCTCCGACCGGGTGGAGCTTTTTTTCTCCACCGGCCAAGCTTTGCAACCTTACTACACCGCAGAGATGGACTCACGAGGTCGGGTGTTTGACGCAAAGGCTGAGTTCTATCGTAAAGTCGATCAGACATGGAACTGGCAATCGCTGAAAATTGTCGCCAGTCCGACGCCCAATGGCTATCGAGTCGTGGGAAAAGTGGATATTAAAGAGCTGGATACGCTTAAGCTCTGGCAGGACAAAGGCCGTAAAAACCTGATGTGCGCCATCATGCGTGGGGAGTTCAGCGCTGACGGACAGGGTGGGCAAAACCGTGAGTGGATAAGTTGGGTCAAACCGGATTCTGCGAAGCCCGATTTTCATATTCCTTCCGCATTTGGCACCTGTTCATTGGTTAAATAGATCTTCCTGTGAGGAGCACATCATGAAAAACACAAAGAAACTTAACAAAGCAGTGCTGAACTTTGGCGTACCCAGTACCGCGATTTATATACTCTGATGTTCATCAGGTCTCCCTTTACTGGATGACGCAGAGAATATCAGTAGTTAAGCGTTCGCAGTTATTAGAGTCACAAAACCGAGACACTGAAAAGGAGTTCTGATGAAGATTTCCCGCCTCGGAGAAGCACCGGATTATCGTTTCTCACTGGCAAATGAACGTACTTTTCTGGCGTGGATCCGCACCGCACTTGGATTTCTTGCTGCGGGGGTGGGGCTGGACCAACTGGCTCCGGAGATTACCTCCCCTGTTATTAGGGAATTGCTGGCACTGTTGCTGTGTCTGTTTGCCGGTAGTCTGGCAATATATGGCTATCTGCGCTGGTTACGTAATGAGAAGGCAATGCGGCTGAAGGAGGACCTGCCATACACTCAAAGCCTTTTGGTAATCAGCCTGATTTTGATGATCGTGGCTATGATAGTGATGATAGCGTTGGTGTGAATGCCGGATAGCCGTAAAGCTCGCAGTGTCGCCGATCCGGGACTTCAACCAGAGCGAACATCATTGGCGTGGTTTCGTACCCTGCTGGGATGTGGTGCACTTATGGCGCTAATGCTAAAATATAACCAGCCTCAGGCTGAAGCTCTGTTCTGGGTCTATATTGCCGTGCTGGCTACGGTTGCAATTATCCTCTGGCGCTATAGTCGTAGCTTAATTTTGCTGGATGTGGTGCATTACAATTTTTCTGAATATCGTGTGGTTTTTGCGAAACTTATGATTTCACTTGCAGTGTTATCCCTCGCAATACTGTTTGCTGTTACGCACATACGCCAGATTATCGATATAATCAGGAGTTTTACTGTCGTGGCACACTGATTCTGTCCACCTGATCGAAGGTGATATACTCAATTCCACAACACTAAAGGTGATCAAATGGCTTAACATTTCAGGGCATAACTTAAGCTTGAAGCAGGTCGACTGATTGTTGACCACGGCTATACCTACGTAAAAACCGTTGAGGCGATTAATGTCAGCCATTCAGATATTACCCTCTGGGACAGTAAGCTACATCCTGAATGCAAGGAATAACGCCCGCTGGATTTAATCTGACGCCAGAACAGTTCGAACTGCATGAAGCTAAGAAGAAAATCCAAAGTTCTGATGCGGAGAAAAAAATCCTAAAATAATAATGCTCTCTTAAGACTTTGTTGGATAATAGGAAATTATGCAGCTTTAGCAGTCCTTATTTGGTAGATGATGCTTTTAACTATTACGAGAATTTTTCGATAATGACCTTAACCTACTGATTTCAAGTTGCGGAAGAGTGGGGTTTTGTTGGGCCGCAGCATAATATCTATTTATTCAACTAATGTCACCGCATACTAAATCTTAGTATTCATTTGACAATACCTTGTAGAAAGTGACTGTCGTTCTAAAAATCGGTGGAATTGCATGACAAAGTTATCGGGCACTGTCTGACGATAAATCATTACCAGTAAATTGGAGTCATTACCCAGGACCGGTCGGTCTGGCAGAGATATGAGGTGATTGCGGGATATTCCTTCCTGTAATCCCCACCGGCGCCGGAGGGCATCTATACTGCCGCTCTCGGGTTCTGGCGCTCCATTTTTCAGCAGAGTGTTTTCAGCAAGAAGGTTGCCGGACTGTGGGTAAGGAAGGTTGGAAAGTAATTTCTGGTTTTTACTGTTAGATATTATTAACTCTAATTCCATAATATTGTTATAGTTTATCAGATTAAGAAACCAGCAGCGTGAAATCAGCCAGGTGGGCACTTTGAAAAATAAACTTCTTTATCTGTTATCTGCTTTTTCCACATTTGCCGCCGTAGCACAATCAACTGATGAAGTGGTGGTTACCGGAGGCAGGTACTATGTCGGTAACGTTTTTGGCCAACATGACTATGCAGCACATACAAATATCTCGCTGAATTCCTACAGGATAATGCGTACTGAAGTCACCTACCGGCTTTATTCAGATGTTCACGAATGGGCTCTTGAACGTGGTTATACGTTCGGCGTCGGATGTAACGGTGCAACTTTCGAGGACTGCCTGCAATCCGATACAGACGATGGTACACATCCGGTAACCAGCGTTGAATGGTCAGATGCAGTGATTTTTGCAAATGCATTGAGTGAAAAGACAGGACTGAGACCCGTCTATTTAACCAGGAAGGGCGTACCTGCACGTGACAGTTCCAGTTACGAATTTACACAGGATACCAGGGCTGATGGTTACCGCTTACCCACAACTGAGGAATGGCAGGTAGCTGCGAGGGGAGGTAAAGCCGGACTGGATAATGCCCGTTATGGTTTCAGATTCGCTGGCAGCAACAACGCAAAAGCTGTCGCCTGGTTTCCAGAGTTTGATGATCCGAATTTCGGTACTACCCGCGTTAAAACGCTGAAACCAAATGCACTTGGGCTGTATGATCTGAGCGGTAACGTTTCGGAATGGGTTGATGATTTCGACACCGTTTCCGGAGTGAAAATGTATTATTTTTGTGGCGGCAGTTACCTGATACGCACGGGTAGTCTGGCTGGCTGCGACACCCACAGTGCCGGCTACGCGCTGCCTGATACGGGGTTCAGACTGGTGCGAAAATTTTGAACCTGAAAATGCCTTTTAAAATACTGGCGGCCATGCTGATAAGCATTCCGGCTTTGTCACAGGCTGACACCCGCATCCCCCTGAATAAGGGCCTGACCAGCCTTGATTTGAATAATGATGGCTCACCTGACGCTGTTTTTTCCGCCACTTATGACAATAACACTTCTCATCCCGGTGATACTTTCAACATCTTTATCAGACAGGGGAAAGACTGGTTTATCGTCCCGGTTCCTGACGACGACGGGTTTACTTGGGAAAATTTCAGGTTGTCAGCATCATCTCTTAAAATAAGCGGTACAGAACTTCATCGCTATAAAGGGCGCGTTTACCTTATCAGGGCGACCAAATATGCAGGCAGCTCGGGGAATGGGGATGTTACCGACAAATCGCGGGTAAGGTTTTCGCGATTTCAGTTGGAAAAAAACATTGAAGATCCCGGTACATCGATTTTTTACTGGCACCCTGAAGGCATTTACCTTACAAAACAGTACTTTGATGATGTGGATGAAGCTTTTCAAATTCTGGACATGGAGAAATTTCGTTGAAACTTATCGCAGGTATATTACTTTTCTTCCTCCCCTTCTGCAGCCATGCAGGGGAAAAGAGTCTATATCATGATTTGATACAGCAGTCACTTAATCAGCAGCCTCTGTGTCTGGGTGAGAAGCAATGGCCGGTTAGAATAATAGCAGGTACTGATCTGTGGGTTAATGCAAAAATGGAAGCGCTTGTCGAAGCTGGCCTGATTTCATCTCATGTGAAAACAGGGAGTAAAATATGGGAGCTAACCCCTTATGGTCAGTCTTTTTTCTCTGAACATCATGATTTCTGCTACGGAACCATGCGTGTCAGATTCATAAAGGCTGTTTCGACAGGAAACGCAGGCATTACTGATGTCACCTTCACCTATTATATTCATGCACTGCCCGCCTGGGCGAAAAATCACTCAGTGCGCGTTGCCAATACCGACCTGGATAATCTGGTCATGGGGATTGATTCAGTACGCTATCATGCCCGGTTTAATACCGACTCTCAGGGAAATATAAGGCTTATCAGTGAACCTGAACAACTTGATTTATTTTACTAGAAGATGGGCTGCAGAACGTTTTTTATGGCGCCAAGTTTTACAGGGGACCTCGCTAAGCAGTATAAAGAATGATACTGATGCAATGCCCTCATACCGTCTTTCTCAACAGCCTCAGCATCAGATTTTTTTTTCAAAGCCAGCGTCAGTTCAGCCTCATCAATTTTAATACATGAAATTGCATTCCAGATTGTTTCCAATTCCTGAAACTCAGCCATTTGCAGTATTAAACTGATACGATACAAGTATCCACAACCATCATGAAAAGGCTCAATGGCATGACAGTCTTCAACCACCTGGACGGTGTACACCTTCAAATCAACGGCGCGCGCATCTATTACGAACAACAGGGCAATCAGGACGGCCCGGCACTGCTCTTTCTGCATGGAGGTCTCGGTGATATGCAAACCTTCAATACGCTGGCGTCGCATCTGGGAAAAACCTACCGCTTGATCGGCATCGACAGTCAGGGACATGGAAAATCCACGCTCGGTATTTATCCCCTGACATACAGGCGTATTCAGGAGGATGTGCAGGCTGTTATCCGGCATTTGGGAATTACCAGCGCAAGCGTAATTGGCCACAGTGACGGCGGCATTGCGGCCCTGCGCTTAGCCGCGAGCGGTAAGACCTGGATCGACAAGCTTATTACGATCGGCGCGCACTGGTCGTTATCACAGGACGACCCAACCAGAGAGATGTACGCGAACATCACCGCGGCAGACTGGTGTGAAACGTTCCCTCGAGAGGTCGATCGCTACCTTGCACTGAACCCTGAGCCTGATTTTGAGAGGCTGATGGCGGCAGTGCGGCAGCTCTGGCTTGACGACAGTGAAGCAGGCTATCCGGGCGAATCCGTGCGTAACATCCGTGCCCGCCTGCTGGTCGTGCGGGGCGATGAAGACCAGCTTGTCTCTCGCGCTAATGCTGTCGAACTGGCAGACCGGGTGGCAGGAGCTATGTTTCTGAATCTGCCATTCACTGACCATTCTGTTCAGGAAAGCCAGGTGCAGTGGTTACTGCCAGTGCTGGATGAGTTTCTGCAGAAGCAGTGAGGGGTCTGGAATCTTTGCTGTCTGCTGATGTACGCCACGATCTATCGGGAAGTGACACAATACAACTGAATCCTTTAGTGTCAGGTATCTGAATAAACCGGGCTGCCCAGGATGGCGGGTTTGATAAGGCTTCCACGCAGCGCTACCCGCTGCCGGAGCGTATCACCGGTAACCTCACCGGTCTGGACCAGGTGATGGAGCAGTCGGGCTGGCGTCGTGAGCCTGTTTCCGGTGATAACCCGCAGATGCACCATCTGCATACCAGTTAAATTTTGAGAGTGAACCACACGGTTTGGCACGCCCTCTCCCTGACCAGCATTCTCTCGCATGTAGCTGCTAAAGCCGGGACAGACAACATCCGGGGCAGCTTAGGCAGGTGTCCTCGTTGGAGCCTGTATATCATAGTGGGATGAGATTTTTCATTGCAGGGTTGGTTGCCACAGTCATAGTTAAACAACCCTGTTATAACCGGTATCATATTTGGTATATGAAATAGCTATATTTTTAAATCCTTCCTTCATATTACACCCTGACAAGCCCCCGTTAAGCCTCTGTTGTATAATGAGTTATCCGGAACTGATAATGCTGATGAATGTTCGCTTTTGCCAATTTTAATGTACTGCAGTGTGTAATGATTTCCGTAATCCTTAACATTGACCACGTTGTTAAAAACACTGCCTGTACTGATATCAGGCAGGAGTGATTTCCACCACGCTCTAATGAGAACCTGAATAATCATTAGAAAAAATAACAAGTTGAATAAATGTTCTGCTTACAGGAAACATTTTGAGTCCTGAGCGTTCGGAATATTCCTGAAAAGGTCCTACACTTCTGAAGCAACTGTGCATTTTTTATAATTTAAGGACATATTATGGAAATTCATAAAGATGCTGTTCTGGTCAGACGTATTTCGTGGGGAAGTGTGATTGCAGGGGTGGTTACAGCCATTGCATTGTCACTGCTTTTCACAACGCTCGGAACGAGCCTTGGTCTCTCAATGTTAGAGCCTAAATCAGAAGATATCATTAATGGTGCTGATAAGGCTGTGATAGCCTGGTCTGTTGTCTCTGTTGTGATAAGCCTGGCCTGTGGCGGGTTTATTGCGGGGCGTCTTGCCGGGACGGACGGGACCGTTCACGGTTTTCTGAGCTGGGCCACTTCGCTGATAATTGCTTCTGTGTTGGGATTTGCTGCGGTAGGGGGCGTACTGAACACGGCGGGCAGTGCTGTCAGCGGTATTGCATCTGCAACCGGGAGTGCAGTGAGCGGTATAGGCAGTCTGGCTGGAAAAGCTGCTGGCGGCTCGGCAGATGTTGCCTCCGGGCTTACTGAAAGCCTGGGTCTGGATACCAGCTTTGATTCAAATAACGCAGACCAGAAAATTACGGATGCGCTCAAAAAATCAGGCATCCTGGAACTTCAGCCTGAGTACCTTCAGACACAACTTAAAGCGGCAGGTAATGACATTACCCGCGCACTGAAGGATCTCGCTGTCAGTCCTGATAGCAGTGATGCTATTCTTGACCGTCTTAGCGACAGACTTAAGTCGCGTGCAGAACGTGTCACTAAATCTGTAGACCGGGAAGATGTTAAAAAAGCATTGTCTGCCAATACCACAATGACGGATCAGGAAGCAGACAAGGCTGTCGAAAACTTTATTCAAACCCGTGATAACGCCACAGCTCAGGTCAGGGAACGTCTTAATGACGTTGAGGGGCAACTGAATGAGACCAAAGAGCGCTATGCTGAACTCAAAAAAGAAGCCATTGAAAAAGCTGACGCTGCAGCCAGTGCTGGTGCAAGAATGGCTCTGTGGTCATTTATAGCACTGCTGACTGGTGCAGTGGTAAGTGCCTTTGCCGGCCTCTGGGGAGTCAACACGCACCCTGAGTACCGACGTACCCGGGCGTAATATCACCATTCCCGGGCTGGCAAGACACAGCCCGGGAATAAGTGAATATTAAACAGTTAATTAATGCCTGGAATGATATACGGTGCTGACTGGTGTGGTCAGCTCATTTTCATGATTTAGACAAAGTGCGAACAGACCACGTAAACGGATTTCAGCCTGCTCGCTGGATTTTTTCTGTCAGTGAGGTATTTCCGACACTTCTTTCACATCCTGTCTGTTTATCTGCTGCTTCACTCCATTAGCATCCGTATAACCAATTAAGCCTGTTGATGATTCTTTAGGTTTTCCGTCACTTATAATCGTTCTGCCATCATTGGTGTGTATGGCATAGCTCGTACGGGTACACCCCGTAAGTACTGACAGGGCAACAATCGCAGCGAAGGTTGTTAAAAAAATTTTTTTCATAGTTTAATCCCTCTATCAGTTATAGAATTCACCTGCATCTTCTCTAATGAATACCCTTTTACATCCGCTCCCGTGCATGTCAATACTGCAAAAATCTGGTCTGAGAATTTCAATGTTACTCTGCATGCTTTCAAAGCACACTTCAGCTGACATCCTGTGCATTCAAAAACAGGATCATGGAAACAAAGGAACAATCTCACTCAGAAACAGGTTAACTTTCCAGTACATCAGCGAAATAATCGGCTTTTTAAGGATAGCTGTTTTTGAGTTTCTTGAAGGGTTTTTGTATATATCGCAGTTGAGATATTGATCCCCTTTACAGACTCGAGAAGTCACGAGCGGCGCCCGACAGTCCACAACAAGGGTGTAAATTTCTACTGTCGTGGGTCGGTTCAACTATAGGGCAGGATCGTCTACCGGGCCGGGGTAAGTCCAACCTGATCTTACCCAGCAATAGTGGACACGAGACTAAGTGAGTAAACTCTTAACCAGAGGTGACTCATATGACAAAACCAACGGCGACCAAAAAGCCACGTGAACAACACTCGCCAGATTTCCCCTAGGAAGCCATCAAGCTTGCTGGCTCTGTCGCATTAGCGTATGCATGTCAGCAAAATGTATGCTGCTGATTTTTCAGGCAGCTAACAGATAAGATTGTTCTGCGGGTGACATCCCGTCACCTGCCGGATGCTGATATTGCCCTTTTCTTATCATGTGGAGCAGTTCAATGCCGGCCTGTATCGTCTGCGCCCGGCGAAACGATTTGAATCCCGGCATCAGACGTATCCGTCGTTTGATATTTCGGTGATCCTGCTCAATCAGGCTATTAAGATATTTGTTTTGCCTGATGGTGATGACTTCTTCTTCTGATTTGTTGTCATTGACTGTGACCAGTGCCGCTGTACTGGCACCACTTTTATCGATGGTCACCACTTCAGGTTCGCCAGGCTGGCGAATGGCTTTGCGGAAGAAGCACAGGGCCACTGCGGTATCCCGTTCAGCCGTCAGTAAAAAGTCGATGGTCGGGCCGTCGGTATCCACTGCGCGGTACAGATACTTCCACTGACCTTTGATTATAATGTAGGTTATCCGCCACCGCCGACCTATTGTGCGCTTATGTCGGCGAAAGGCCTTGTCCAGCAACGGCACCAGGCGGATAACCCGGCGGTGAAGTGTGGAATGATCAACGACAATGCCGCGCTCAGCCATCATTTCCTCGAGATTACTCAGGCTCAGGGCATAAGCCAGATACCAGTGAACACACTGAGCAATAATATCAACAGGGCAGTGCAGACGTTTGAAGGCTTTTCGGAGCGGCTGCATAGTCAGGTAATATCGAAAAAAAACAGCATGTTATCTGACGACTTCTTAATGCAACAGAGCCAGGCTGATTCACTCTGGCAGAAGCGCAGGTGCATCAGACGACCGGTCGCGTCATCGATGTAAACCAGCAGGCAGCATTTTGGTGCGCGGCCTTCGAACCAGTCATGATGAGAGCCGTCGATCTGGATGAGTTCTCCAAGACAATCCCGCCGCTGGCGGGGCTGATAAATCCTGGGCTGACGGCGAGCGTGCGGGATCCAGAGTCCGTCAGCAGTCATCCTGCATCGCAGCGTCTCAAAGGAGACCGCGTTCCCGTGGAGCTCCTGGAGCTTTTCTGCGGCAAGTTTGGGTCCGAAACCGATGTAATTTTCACGTAGCAGCGTCAGTATCTGGCATCGCAGCGCATCGTCAATCCGGTGAGTACCAGGTTTACCGCGGCGCGCTATCGTCAGCCCGACAGCGCCGGACTCGCGATAGCGGTTCATCAACCGCTGAACCTGACGTTCAGTGAGCTGCATCACGGCGGCGCAGACGTTTTTCGATAACAGCCTGAATGACGGGAAGACGGTGAAGTTCTTTATTCGACATGGTCACCAGCATCAGCAGAAATCTCCCAGAAAAGGTGGTAAACGCGCCGTAACTGGGTGACATTAGAAACTAGCTAAAAAGTGACATTATCAGGTTGATATTTAACATAATTAACACCCGCACTTGGCGCGCATAATGTACATTATGTTAAATTTTACGACATTGGTTCATCAGTTTATGACTCACTCATAACAGTGCTAATCGTATTTATCTGCATGTCAGGTCACCAGAGTCTCTATCAGAAGCAATCCTGAACTCTTCCGGAATCAATATTTTTGGATGCGAAAATTCCAGGCACTTAAAAGTTCGGGAGGCAGTGAATGGATTGTTTTCACATGCAATAAAACGGCCCGAAATTGCGGGCCGTATTTTTATAAAAACTTTTAAAAATCAGTGTTTCTAACCTTGCATAGGCTTTGTTGAATAAATCGAACTTTTGCTGAGTTGAAGGATCAGATCGCGCATCCTCCCGACAACACAGACCGTTCCGTGGCAAAGCAAAAGTTCAGAA
>NZ_JACVTS010000045.1:0-10151 GCF_016624545.1 Erwinia sp. S38
CCGATCGGAGCATCCGCAGCGCTGAACGTAATGAGGAAGCCAGGATTCGGCTACACGGACGTGGCCGAAAGGCACAGCCGGGCAGGACGCCCGTCTGGGCCGCTCCGCCGGGCTGACGAATGCAGTGAGGGGACCGCGCAAGCGGCGCGAGGACCGCCCGAACGGGGTAGCCACCCGTCTGCGTGAACACCGTTACGTCAGACATCATGGGGTAGCTACCCGTCTGCGCGTTCACCATCGAGTCAGACAGCACCAGCCCGATTTTAACGACTCATTACAGCTCCAGCGCCAGCAGCTCCGCCACGGTCTGCGCGCGACGGATCTGTCGTGGCTGACCGTTCTCGAACAGCACCTCCGGCAGCAGCGGACGGCTGTTGTAGTTCGACGACATCGATGCACCGTAGGCACCGGTATCGTGGAACACAAGATAATCCCCCACCTTCACCGCCGGTAGCGCGCGGGTTTCCACCTTGCCACCTTCCTGCTGGGTGAACACATCGCCCGACTCGCACAGCGGACCCGCCACCACCGTCTCGACGGTATTCTGCTCGTCCAGCTGACGGCCGTCACCGGCAATCGCGGAAATGTGGTGATAGCTGCCGTACATGGACGGACGCATCAGATCGTTAAAGCCCGCGTCCACCAGCACGAAGTGACGGCTGCCCATCTCTTTCACCACGCGCACCTGGCTGACCAGCACGCCCGACTCGGCCACCAGGAAACGGCCTGGCTCAATCTCCAGCTTCACCGGGTGACCCAGATGTTTTGCCACGCGCTGGCGGGCGGCATCCCACAGGCCGAAATAGTGATCGGTATCGATCGCTTCTTCACCAAAACGATACGGAATCGACAGACCGCCACCGGCAGAAATCGCTTCCAGATCCTGACCGAAGCTGACTACCTGATTCACCATCGCATCGCAGACCTGCTCCAGATGGCTGTAGTCCACGCCGGAACCGATATGCATATGAATCCCGACCAGCTTCAGCTGATAGCGCTGAACCGCTTCCAGCGCCAGTGCCATATCGCCGAACCAGATACCGTGCTTGCTGTTCTCGCCGCCGGTGTTGGTTTTCTGGCTGTGGCCGTGGCCGAAGCCCGGGTTAACGCGCAGCCAGACCGGATGCCCGGCAGATACGGCACCCAGCTGGTGCAGCATGTCGACAGAACCGGCATTGACCGGCACCTTCAGCTCCGCCACGCGGGCCAGGGTCGGCTCATCCAGCAGGTCGGCCGTAAAGACGATCTCGTCGCCGCCCGCCTGATAACCTGCCGCCAGGGCGCGCTCAATCTCACCCAGCGACACGGAATCGACCTTCACGCCCGCGGCACGCATCAGGCGCAGAATATGAATATTCGAACAGGCCTTCTGGGCGAAGCGCACCACGTCAAACTGCTGCAGCTGAGCAATGCGCTGCTCAATGATACTGGCGTCGTAAGCCCAGACCGGGCCGCCCGTCTGGCGAGCAAGGGCTAAAAGATTGTCCTGATTCAGGGCGGTAGTGGTGTCGGTCAGCAGGCGTGGCATAAGGGTTCTCCATAAGTGAATAACGCTATTACGCCACATCTCCTGACGGCATAAAAATATCTGTTTTATCGCAGTCTATTCATCCATGATATGGTTTAACTGAATTGTCTTCCCGTGGAGAAAGCGATGGCCGGAGTCTCCCTGCGCCACATTGAGATTTTTCATGCCGTGATCACCACCGGCAATCTCACCGAAGCGGCCGCACTGCTGCACACCTCGCAGCCGACCGTCAGCCGCGAGCTGGCACGCTTTGAAAAACTGATTGGATTACAGCTGTTTGAACGGGTGCGCGGACGCCTGCAGCCCACTGTACAGGGCCTGCGGCTGTTCGAAGAGGTGCAGCGTTCCTGGTACGGGCTGGACAGAATTATCAGCGCCGCCGAGGGTCTGCGGCAGTTTCGTCAGGGCGAGCTTTCCATCGCCTGCCTGCCGGTTTTCTCCCAGTCGCTGCTGCCGCTGCTGTGCCAGCCGTTTATGCAGCAGTACCCGGAAGTCAGCCTGAATATCATCCCGCAGGAGTCGCCGCTACTGGAAGAGTGGCTGTCTGCACAGCGTTACGATTTAGGGCTGACCGAAACCAGCCATACGCCCGCCGGGACCGAGCGCCGAGCGCTGTTCACGCAAAATGAAGTCTGTGTACTACCGAAGGACCACCCGCTGGCGCGTCGCGACTGCCTGACGCCGCAGGATTTTGCCGGCGAAAATTATATCAGCCTGTCGCGTACCGACAGCTATCGCCAGCTGCTGGATAATCTGTTTAACGAACAGGGCGTGCAGCGAAGGATGGTAATGGAAACGCACAGCGCAGCGTCGGTGTGCGCGATGGTCAGAGCGGGAGTGGGCGTGTCGATTGTGAATCCGCTGACGGCGCTGGATTACGCCGACAGCGGAGTAGTGATGCGGCGCTTCAGCGTGGAAGTGCCGTTCACCGTCAGTTTAATCAGGCCGCGCCACCGGCCCGCGTCGGCGCTGGTTGACGCCTTCAGTGAACATCTGCAACAGCATATCGGCCTGTTCAGCCAGCGCCTGGAGCAGCAGCTGAATTAAGCGCTAACCGGCTGCCCCTGCGCGCGGGAACCGCGGAAAGTGACCAGGCAGATAATCAGGCCGATTGCCGCCAGCACCGCCGCAGAAACCGGCACCGCCGTCAGGCCGTAGCCGCCGCCGATCACCGCACCGCCAACCCAGGCACCGAGGGCATTGCCGACGTTAAACGCCGAAATATTCAGCGTGGACACCAGGTTCGGCGCATCTTTACCGTGGCGTACCACGTTAATTTGCAGCGCAGGCACGGTGGCAAAGGTGGCCATCGCCCACAGGAACAGGGTGATTTCCGCCAGCCACAGCGCGTGAGAGGTCCAGCTGAACAGCAGCGAGAACACCGCAATCAGCGAGAAGCTGAGGATCAGGCTGAACGACACGCGCCAGTCCGCCAGCTTGCCGCCCAGGGTATTACCCACGGTCAAACCGGCACCGATCAGGAACAGGGTCCAGCTGACGCCGCGATCGGTAATCCCGGTCACTTCCAGTAGCAGCGGTGCGATATAGCTGAACAGCGCAAACATTGCGGCGGCGAAAAACACCGTCATCAGCAGCGACAGCCACAGCTTGCCGCTGCTCAGCGCGCTGAATTCGCTGGCCAGATCCACCGGCTTTTCATTGCGATTAGTCGGCAGGCTGACAATCAGGCCGATAAACGCCAGTACGCCAATCACCGACACGCCCCAGAAGGTGGCACGCCAGCCGAACAGCTGACCAAACCAGGTGCCCAGCGGCACGCCCAGCACGTTGGCCAGGGTCAGGCCGGTAAACATCAGCGCCACGGCGGACGCCTGCTTGCCGGGCGCAACCAGGCTTGCCGCCACGACGGCACCGATACCGAAGAAGGCACCGTGGCACAGCGCGGTAACCACGCGGGCCAGCATCAGCAGGTTATAGCTGTAGGCCAGCGCACAGAGAATATTGCCGATGATAAAAATCACCATCAGCAGGATCAGCGTACGCTTACGCGGCAGCTTCGCCGTCAGTAGCGCCATAATCGGCGCGCCAATCGCCACGCCCAGCGCATAGCCGCTGATCAGCCAGCCCGCAGACGGGATCGATACCTGCAGATCGCTCGCGACCTCCGGCAACAGCCCCATAATCACGAACTCGGTGGTGCCGATAGCAAAGGCGCTCAGCGCCAGTGCCAGTAATGAAACAGGCATTTCACACACTCCCAGGATTGTCAGAATTCAGCCCCCTACGTGGAGGGCCATTATCGTCAGGTGAATATTTTTTACGCGATACGCGACGAAGGTCACAGAACGACATTAAAACACAGGCGAGGAATCGCTTACAGCACGGCGCAGGCAAGGGTGTGTTGCCAAATTAGCAATAATTAATCCCCCAACATCCGCGCCAAACGTAATCGAAAAAAACGCAGAATATTAATGACATGCCGAAATTTTCACATGGCGTGAACAAACACATAACACCAGCTAATGTTTTTTCCTGCGGAAAACTCCTGGTTTTTGGAAATTCCATACCATTTCATTGCGATCTCCCCCGTTGCCGTTAGGCTTATTGAGATCGTTAACAATATGAAATTACTGCTGTGGATAGCCGAAGGCGTTATGCAGAAACGCTTACTTCACCGGCTATCTTTTCAACTAATCATTGGGGATTATCGATGAGAGTGGTTATTTGCCTGCTAGCCGCCTGTCTGGGCGGGTGTTCAGTAGGGAAGTATCAGTACAGCAGTGAAGCTGAAAAACGGGTCGATATGACGGTAACCGGCATCCCCACCATCCTGGGTGCCGGAGCATTGGGAACCACCATTCCGCTGACGGCGAACTACAGCCTGACCGCGGCTCACGTGGCGAAGCTGTCGATGTACGAGGTGAAGTCTTACCACCCGGAGTGCGATCTGGCGGTGATCTACCACAAGAATGAGGGGCTGAAACAGGAACCGCGTTTCCGCAACGGTAAGATCGGCGACAAAGTGAATATGTACGGCTACAGCTTTATCTCCGCGCTGCCGATGGCCTCCAGCGGAGTCAATCTGATTAATACCGGGCTGGTCAACGAATGGAATAAAAAACCCTGCGTGGTGGTCGCCACCAACGCAGGAGTGGTACAGGGAATGTCGGGCGGCGCGGTGTATAACGCCTCCGACGATTCGATTGGCGGGGTAATTGTTGGCTATACGGACACCGTTAACGATCTGAAAACCGGCAAGCCGCGCTATCGCGATGTCTCGCTGTATGTTCCCTACTCACGTTTTAAAGACTGGCTGAATGATGCAGTGAAGTCCTGATCCGTCAGTCAGGAGCTCACCGCAGCATAAACTCCACCGCCGCCTGTGCATGGATGGCAGTGGTGTCAAACACCGGGACCGGGCAGTCGCAGGCTTTCAGCAACAGCCCGATTTCCGTACAGCCGAAAATCACGCCCTCTGCGCCTCGCGCCACCAGGCCGTCGATAATCGCCAGATAGCGCGATTTAGACTCGGCGGTAAACTGCCCCTGGCAAAGTTCATCGAAGATGATGCGGTTAATCTGCTGACGATCGGCTTCATCGGGTATCAGCGTGGTAATGCCGTGCTGCGCCAGCATCGGTCCGCGATAAAAATCCTGTTCCATGGTGTAGCGCGTCCCCAGCAGCGCAACCTGCGACATGCCCGCCCGCTTAATCGCCTCCGCAGTACCATCGGCGATATGCAGGAACGGCAGGCCGCTCTGGTCAATAATCGGCTGCGCCACTTTATGCATGGTATTGGTACAGAGCACGATCCCTTCGGCCCCTGCCCGCTTCAGCGCCACCGCAGCATCCGCCAGCATCTGCCCGGCTTTATCCCAGTCGCCGCTGGCCTGGCAGGCTTCTATCTCATAGAAGTCCACGCTCCACAGCACCAGCTTCGCCGAATGCAGCCCGCCCAGGCGCTGCTTGATCCCTTCGTTGATCGCCCGATAGTACGGCAGCGTCGATTCCCAACTCATGCCGCCGATCAGTCCCAGTGTTTTCATTCCTGTTCCTCAGTCCGTGTTATTGATCCTGTAACACAAACATACCAAACGGATGGATCTGGAGATAGAACTCATCGCCCGGCGAAGGCTGGAGTTCGGTGGCGTTGACCTGCAACAGCAGCTGCTGCCCCTGCCACTCCACCAGCACCTCGTACTGCGGCCCCATATAGGCGACTTTTTTAATCGTGCAGCGCTGGCTGGCATCACCCTGTAATCCGAGGGTGATGGCTTCCGGGCGCACGCCGACAGTACAGTGTTGCAGGCCCGGCGCAAACCCTTCCGGGCGCGGGATGGCGTAGCCGAGGATCTCCACGCGATTGCCGCTGATTTGCGCCTCAAAGATATTGGCATCGCCCATAAAGCTGGCCATAAAGCGCGAAGCCGGGAAGCGATAAAGCCGCTGCGGTTCGCCGATCTGCATAATCTGCCCCTTGTTCATCACCAGCACGGTATCGGAAACCGCAAAGGCTTCGCTCTGGTCGTGGGTGACGTACAGCGAGGTGATATTGAACTGCTGCTGCAATTCGCGGATCTTCTCACGCATGCTGCGGCGCAGGTTGGCATCCAGGTTACTCAGCGGTTCGTCGAACAGCAGCACCTTCGGCTTGAGGATCAGCGCACGGGCCAGCGCCACGCGCTGCTGCTGCCCGCCGGAGATCTGATCGACGTAGCGATCGGCGAAACCGGCCAGATCCACCAGCTCCAGCGCCTCTTCCACGCGGTCGCGGATCTCGCCTTTCGGTTTGCCCAGCATCTTCAGGCCGTAGCCGATATTCTCCCCTAGCGACATATGCGGGAACAGGGCGTAGGACTGGAACACCATGCAGATGTCGCGGTGCTGGATCGAACGATGGGTCACGTCCTCCCCGTCGATAAAAATCTGCCCGTCGCTGGGTTTTTCCAGCCCGGCGACCATTCTCAGCACGGTGGTTTTGCCGCAGCCCGACGGCCCCAGCAGCGTCACCATCTCCCCTTTCGGGATGGCGAGGCTGAGGTTTTCAATCACCGAGTTGCTGCCAAAGCGTTTTGCCACGTTGCGCAGTTCAACGAAGCTTTTCTTTTCCTGGGTTTGCGCGAAGTTAGTATTCATATGCACCTTAATTAACGGGTTTTCGCCCGCGAGCGGGCCACGCGCGCTTCACCCACCAGCGCATCGAAAATAAAGATAATTGCCAGCATCACCACGATCAGAATCGAACCGTAGGCGATAGCCATGCCGTACTCTCCGTCCTCAACGCGGTTAAGGATGTAGGAGGTGGCCACGCGGGTATCCGGGGTAACGAGGAAGATAATCGCGCTGACGGTGGTGATCGCACGGACGAAGCTGTAGATCAGCGCCGAGAGGATCGCCGGGCGCAGCAGCGGCAGGATGATATACAGCACGGTGCGCAGCGATCCGGCACGCAGGCTGAGCGAGGCTTCATCCAGCGATTTGTCCAGCTGGCCCAGCCCGGCGATCCCGGCGCGGATGCCGACTGGCACGTTACGCATCACCATCGAGATAATCACAATCGCCGCGGTCCCGGTCAGATACACCGGCGCACCGTTAAAGGCGAGAATGTAGGAAACGCCCGCCACGGTGCCCGGAACGGCAAAGCACAGCATGGTGGAGAACTCGATCACCTTCTTGCCGCGGAACTGCTGGCGCACCACCACGTAGGCGATCAGTAGGCCGAAGATAGCGGTGATCGGCGCGGCGATCCCGGCGTACAGCAGGGTATCGAGCAGCGATGGCCACGCGCCGTCACTGAAGCCCTGACCGAACAGCTTGCTGAAGTTATCCAGCGTCAGGGTGTAGTCCACGCCCCAGTTCACGGTAAAGCTGCCGAAGAAGATGCTGCCGTACAGCAACACGTTAAAGGCGATCCACACCCACAGCATCGCCGTCACCGACCACACCAGCGACACCGGCAGCGGCTGCACGTCGCCACGGGAGGATTTGCCCGAGATGGTGACGTAGGAGCGTTTACCGATCCACAGATACTGCACGCAGAACACCAGCAGTGAGAACAACAGCAGGATCACGCCCAGCGTACTGGCCGAGGTGTAGTCCAGCTGCGCGCCGGTGATGTAGAAGTAGATCTGCGTAGCCAGCACGTCAAAGTTGCCGCCCAGCACCAGCGGGTTACTGAAGTCCGCCAGCGACTGGACGATAACGATCAGGAACGAGTTGGCCAGCGCCGGTTTCAGCAGCGGCAGGAAGACGCGGCGGAAGGTTTGCAGCCGGCTGGCGCGCAGCGTGTAGGACGCCTCTTCCAGCGACGGATGCAGCGTTTTGATCGCGCCGTCGAGGATCATAAAGGACATCGGGGTAAAGGCCAGCACCTGCGCCAGCCAGATGCCGGTAAAACCGTACAGCCAGTTGGTGTTGGTCAGGCCAAGGTAGTTAACCATAAACTCCGTGACGTAGCCGGAGCGGCCCATCATCAGGGTCACACCCAGACCGACAACGAACGGCGGGGTGACAATCGGCAGGATCGAGAACACCCGCCCCAGCAGCGCCGAGCGTTTGGCGATGCGCGTGGTGTAGATCGCCAGCACCATACCGAAGAAGGTACAGCCGATGCCGACCGCCGCGCTCAGCAGGAAGGAGTTCCAGATCACCTGCAGGATATGCTTCTGCCCCAGCACGGCCATAAACTGCAGCGGCGCAAAAGTACCGTCATCGGCGGTGATCATCGGTTTGAAGATCGCCAGGCTCGGCCAGATGATAAACAGGCCAATCAGCGTAACGATGGCAATCAGCGAGCCTAAAACAAAGCGGTCACCGCCCAGCCATTCCAGCCGCGACAGCGCCACGGTCATTACCCCGCCCAGGGCGCAGAAAATAACGATGCTGCCGTAGCCCAGGCCGCGCTCCAGCCAGGCGGCGCTGACCACCATAAAGACGGCGCAGCATAACGCCCATGCCGCGTCGAAGCGGTGTCGCCCGCGTGAAGCCGTACCGCGAACCGGCCGCAGTAGCAGAACCAGCGGCAGCAGCAGCCACGCCTGGCTGATATTGGCACCCGACCAGCCGTAGGCCGCGAGAATCTCGTCAGACGTCGATTCCAGCAGGCCGTAGTCGAGGCTGAAGATCGGCAGCAGCAGGTAGCCCGCCACCAGTATCACCAGCCAGATAAAAACAGTATCCCGTCCCTGCGGCAGGCGCAGAGCTGTGGCATCACTCATAGTGTTCCCCGGAGGTTGAAGCGAAAGCGATAGCGCGGCAGCAGGCCGCGCCAAAGTTAAGAATTACTGCCCCATCTTCACGTCGTTAACCCACTTATTGATCAGATGCTTACGCATCTCGGTGGCGCCGTATTTATCCATGTCGTAGTCGATCAGCTTCAGGTCATCCAGCTTGAGCGAGTTTGGTGAGGTTTCTGCGGTGGTGTTGGTCAGGATCTGGTAGGACTGCCCCTGCTTCCACGCCAGCTCCTGCGCTTCTTTCGACAGCGCCCAGTCCACGAACAGGCGGGCGTTGTCGATATTGCGCGCTTTCTTCAGGATGCTGACGCCGCCGACTTCATAGCCGGAGCCTTCACACGGAGAGATCAGGGTCAGCGGTGCGCCCTTGTCTTTTTCCAGCGAGTAGTCGTGCAGGAAGCCGATGCCGATCGCGGTTTCACCACGGGCGGCGTTACGCGCCGGGGCAATACCGGACTTGGTGTACTGGGAGACGTTCGCGTTGAGCTTTTTCAGATAGTCGAAGGCCTGATCTTCGCCCCACAGCTGGGTAAAGGTGGCCAGCGCGGTGTAGGCGGTGCCGGAACTTTGCGGATCGGCGATCTGGATCTCGCCCTTGTAGATCGGGTTGGTCAGATCCTTCCAGCACTTCGGCTCCGGCAGGTTTTTCTGCTTCAGGCGATCGGTGTTGACGCCGAAGCCGAGGATACCGATGTAGATCGCCGAAGAGTAGTTGCCCTTCACTTTGGCCGGATCGCGGAACTGCGGCATGATCTGATCCAGCACCGGGGATTTATAGGCTTCCAGCAGCCCCATTTCACCGGCCTGAGACTGCGGATCGAGCGTACCGCCGTACCAGACATCGGCCTGCGGGTTATTCTTCTCGGCATCGACCTTCGCCAGCGTGCTGCCGGAGCCGTTGCGGATAAAGCTGGTTTTCACATCGTACTTCTCACCGAAGGCTTTCGCTTCAGTTTCACACATGGCGTTGGTGGCGCTGCAGTAGATCACCAGGCGGCCTTTGGCGTGTGCCGCACCGGACATCGCGCTCACTGCCAGCCCGGCAGCGATCAGGGTAGAGAGGGCTAAACGTTTCATCAGGTTATCCTTATCGTCGAGGGTCGGCAGACCCCGTCGGTTACGGAGCCTGTTTAAATCTCTGCCGGTTCAGTCCGGCAATCAGCAGCGGCATCAGCAGCACGCCGATACAGCCTGCGGCAGCGGTCAGCAGGGCAAAAAAGCCCGACCAGCCGTAGTGCTGCATCACCTGCGCCAGCGGCCAGCCCGCCAGCGCGGCCCCCAGGTAAGCAAACAGGCCGAGGAATCCGGTGACGGTTCCCGGCGCGGCCTTGTGGCTGTATTCCACCGCCGCCAGGCCAATCAGCATCTGCGGGCCATGACTAGTCCTGATTTAGGTTGACAACGTTCTGCCTGTAAAACGCCCGATG
>NZ_JACVTS010000046.1:0-9899 GCF_016624545.1 Erwinia sp. S38
AACTCTCAACCTTTCAAGGCCATATGTCAGATCAAGTCGCGACTAATACATCTCAGGTTCTTCGTTTGCAATCACGACTCCGCCTTCCATAAAGATCACGCGGTCAGCAACTTCCCTGGCAAATCTCAGTTCGTGCGTCACGACAATCATTGTCATGCCTGCCTTGGCTAAATCACGCATAACTGTCAGAACCTCATCCCTTAGCTCCGGATCCAGCGCGGAAGTCGGCTCATCAAAAAAGATAACTTCCGGATCCATTGCCAACCCACGTGCGATTGCAACGCGTTGTTTCTGTCCACCGGATAGTTTTGCCGGATAACTGTCGGCCTTCTCAGCCAGTCCAACCTGCTTTAGCAATGCGTGACCTCGCTGATTGGCTTGATCTTTATGCAACTTTCGCACGCTAATCAGGCCCTCAGTCACGTTTTCAAGTGCACTTTTATGCGGGAAGAGGTTGAATGACTGAAACACCATCGCCGTTTTTTGCCGCAAGTGGGTAATTTCATGTTTTTCTGCTCGAGAGAGCGCTTTTCCTTGCTGTACACGTATGTGATGACCACATACCTCTATATCACCGCTGTCCGGTTGTTCAAGGAAGTTCAAAGAACGCAGCAGTGTCGTCTTACCAGAACCTGAAGGCCCGAGAATGACCACCACTTCTCCGGCATAAACCTGAAGGTTTACATCCCGCAGTACGGGCTGCCGGTCAAAAGATTTTGCCAGCGAGGTCACGGAAACTTTAAGTACTGCTTTGTTCATCGCATATGCCTCGACAAGTGGCCCTCAAGCCAGGTCTGTAGAATGGTGAGCACCTGATTAATCAGCCAGTATATGCATCCCACCATCAGGAACATTTCCATATAGCGGAAGGTCGTTGCGCCTACCTGTTCTGCCACGCGCGTCAGCTCCATAACTGTCACCGTGGAGGCCAGTGAGGTGTCCTTCATTAATGCGATCAAACGGCTGCCGAGCGGCGGCAGGGCAATCCGAAACGCCTGAGGAAGGATGATACGTTTCAGGCTTGTCCAGTACCCCATTCCCATAGCGTTGCAAGCTTCCCACTGACCTTTATCCACACTGTTAATGCCTGAACGGAAGTTTTCGCTCAGGTAAGAAGCCGAAAACAACGTCAGCGCCGTCAGCGCGGCGGGAATAGGATCCAGTGTTATGCCCAGCCGGGGAAGGCCAAAGTAAACCAGCAAGATCTGCACTAACAGCGGTGTGCCGCGAAATATTGATACATAGGTGAAGGCAATGATCCTCAAAATGCGTAGCGCGGAATTCCTCATTAGAGCAATCGCCATACCCAGTATGCTGCCCAGGACAAACGCGCTGAGCCCAAGGCCCAGCGTGATAACAATGGCCTGTTTCAGCAGCGGCAGCGCGCGCAGAAAAAGCTCATACATTATTTGACCTCGGCTTTGGCTTTAGCGATATCATCCACCATCTGATAATCAGGCCCGATATAGTGTTGCGAAAGCTTTGAAACAGTGCCGTCGGCAATCATGCCTCTGATTGCTTCGTCAATGGCCGCTTTGAGGCTACTGTGCCCTTCTGGCAGCGCAGCGGCAGAGAGCTGATAGGTCAATGGCTGCCCAACAGCTTTAATAGGCAGATTGTTTGCCTTGCGATAGCGCTCGCCACCGAAGTAGGAAGAAATCACCGCATCAATGCGTCCTGTCGCCAGATCGTTAAAGACAAGTCCGCCGTTGTCATAAGCGAGGATATCAGAGCGGGTGAGATGCTCACGCGACCAGGACTCATTAGTAGTCCCTGCCGTGGCACCGACCTTTTTACCTGCTAAATCGTGCTGTTCATGTATATCTTTATTATTGTCCAGCACATAGATGCGGAATTCTTCAACGCCGTAGGGTTCTGAGAAATCTACCTGCTTCTCCCGCTCGGGCGTTGGCGTCAGGTCGTTCATCACCAGATCGTATTTATCGGTTTTCAGGCCCTCGACGAAATTTTTAAATGTATCCGCTACAAAAGTGATGTGAGGAATGCCGATACGCTTTGTGATTTCCTTCGCCATAGCGACGTCATAACCATCCGGCTGGTTCTGATCGTTAATAAAGCTCCACGGGGGGCTGGCCTGGGTATTGGCAATGCGAATATCGCCTCTGGCACGAAGACTGGCCAGCGAGTTGTCAGCGGAAATAGCGGTAAAACTGCTCAGGGAAAGCATAGCCCCAGTTGCCAGGGCTAAAACACGGCGTTGCATTTTCATTGTTATACCCTTGTCTGTCGTCTTGTAAGAAAAATCTAACCGGCAGCCATTTGCCAGGCGTTCAGCGCCTGTTTCAGGTCTGCTATTAGCAGGTCCGGGTCTTCAAGCCCGATAGAGATGCGAATGATTGCTTCTTGGGTTGGCGTAAACGCCCGTGCCTGCTGCTGACCTGCAGGGTAATAGGCGATGAGGCTATGGGTTCCACCCCAGCTGGCGCCAATCGGGAAGTGATTTAGCGCGTTAAAGAAAGCGCTGATGGCTTCCTCTTTGCCGGGCTGGAAAATAAATGAAAACAGACAACCACTGCCGCTGAACTGTTTTTTCCAGGTTTCATGTCCCGGGTCGCTTTCCAGTACCGGGAATAGCACGCTGTGAATTTGCGGCTGCTCCGCAAGCCAGGCGGCCACTTTTCGCGTACTGGAACTCTGGTGCTGAAGCCGAAGCGGGAACGTCTCCAGCCCACGCAGTACCAGGAAACAGTCCTCTGGGCTGGTATTCAGTCCCATGATGCTCTGGGTTTCACGTAGAACCGCATAGTCCTCAGCATTATTCATGCTGATAGTCCCCATTAATAAATCGGAATGTCCTCCAAACATTTTGGTCGCGGCTTCAATCGAAAAATCGACACCGTGGTCGAGCGGACGGAAGTAGAGTGGGCTAGCCCAGGTATTATCAAGCATAGTTTTGACGCCATACTTTTTGGCCACCGCAACGATTGCCGTGACATCCTGCATTTCCATGGTCACCGTCCCAGGTGCCTCCATACAGATCATCCGGGTGTTAGGACGGATCAGTGCTTCGATCCCACCATCAATGGTCGGAGGATAAAACTCGACTTCCACCGCCATCTGGCTCAGCCAATTGCGGGCAAAGGTTTTCAGCGCGCCGTAGCAGGAATCTGAGATGAGCAAATGGTCACCACCGCGAACGAAAGCCATCACAGACACCATAAGCGCAGCCTGCCCGGAGGGTACAACGATGCAGTGCTGCGCATTTTCCAACGCGGCCACCCGACGCTCGAGCTCGCGCGCCGTTGGCGTGCCGGTAATCCCATAGCTGTAGCCATCAGGCTGACGCTCTTTGCGCGCGGCAAATTCCTCAAAGTTATCAAATACTACGGTCGAGGCGCGCCAAACGGCAGGAGACAGACTGGCGAATTTCTTATTAGCAGGGTCGATATATTGCATTTTTTTGGATTTCCACTGGTGTTAGTGCTGACATTGATTCTCAGGGATGGTTATGATTACAGCAATATCAGAAATTATTTACCTTATAAGCACAGGTTATAGCTTGTCATGTACCGAGAGATTGAAATCTTCCGCGCCGTCATGCTGACGGGTAGTACCAGCCGCGCTGCGGAAAAGCTGGATATTTCCCAACCCGCAGTGAGTCAGGCTATCCGTAAACTTGAGGAGAATGCCGGGCTGAAGCTATTTGCCCGCGTGCGAGGACGGCTTTTGCCTACTCAGGAAGCCACTGCACTGATGGTCGATGTGGATCAGCATTTTACCGGTATGGAAGCCATCGCCCATCGCCTGCGATCTCTAAGCGAACTGGGACTGGGAAGACTCGCGGTGGCCGCCTATCCGGCGGTTGGAAATCTGTTTCTTCCCCGTGCCATCGCCAGCTTCAATGTTGAACAGCGCAATATCCAAATCTCCCTCAAAGTACTCAGTTCACGGGAGGTTTATCAGCAGGTCATGGCAGGCCAGGTTGATTTCGGGCTGATGGCGGACGAGATCCCGCCCGGCGGGCTTGAGCATTCCCCCTTTTTGCAGGCCGAGGGGGTAGTCGTCATGGCGAAACATCACCCCCTAGCCGGCAGGGAAATTATTCATCCAGCTGACCTGGCACAGACTGAATTTCTGGCGTTGAGTCCAGAAGACAGCAGCCAGCAGCAACTTAACCGCCTGATGGATCATCTTGGGCTGTCGCTTCAGGTGCGGGTCGAAACACCTTACTCGCTCACCATCTGCGAAATGGCACGTCTTGGACTGGGAGTCGGGCTGGTCAATCCCATCGTTGCCTATGATTTTATGCACACGGATTTGGTTATCCGCCCCTTCAGCAGCGCAGTAAACTTTGCAGGATTAATGATATTTCGACCCGGCAAGCCGCTGTCAGAAAATGCCCGCGAATTTATGCGCGCATTGCGCATTCAGCTGGATAAAGATATGCGAACCATCCGACAGCGTATGAGCTGAAGATAAGCACAGAATGGGTGACAGCATGGTGCCACCCTTAGGATTGTAGGTGCCATTTGCTCATCTGCATCCTGATTGTTCTCTGAACAATAAACTTAATATCTACAGTTGTAGCAGCCTGATATTAAGCAATAGATGATTTTACATGGTGATTTTTAGCAAATGTACGCCACCATCAATCGTACCTGCGGCTATTACTGACTCAATGGGATGCCAGGCAATACAACTTATCGCGGCGTCCCCTTGCACAGCTGCAAGCGCATTAAAACGCGATGAATCATAAATAAAGAGACTTCCATCCTCGCCCCCGGAAGCAACTACGGGCTGATGAGGATGTGAGGCTAGCGCGGTAATGTTGCCATCGTGGCACAGCTGGTAGTCAGGACGGGTTCCCTCGGGGCCTTGTCCCTTAAAATCCCAGACTACAAGCGCCGCTCCACCAGCTGTATACAGATAGCGACCATTACAGCTCCAGACGATGTGCCGGACTTTGCCTTCATAGCCACCCATTTGAAACTCATTCTCTTTTTTCAGGCGCCAGAGATGAATGTCCCCCTCCTGGCTGCCTGCGGCAATGATTGAACCATTCGGTCGAACAGCAAGGCTTAAAAGAGAACCTTTCCACTCATATATTCTTACTGGCTTACTTTTGGTGGGATACCACCGTGATACTTGTCCATAGCTGCTAGTCAGCAAACTGCCATCATCCTGCCATTCAACCCCTGTGAGCGTGCTCTCAGAGGCCATAAAATCACTAATGAGCAGCCCGTCGCTGTTCCAGACTTTCAGCTCCTTACCCGTTATGCCTGCGAGTGTGCCTTGGGAGGACCAGACCAACTTTTCGACCCACCCTCTTCCACTGGTTAGCGTATGCTTTTTGACACCTGTCGTTCCTGACCAAATGATGATTCGGCTGTCCTGACCACCGCTTACCAGCGTGGCATTGTCGGGCGACCAGGCAAGCGCACTGGCACCCAGTCCGTGTACCACTTCTCGCCACAGGCGCTTACCCTCAGGCCAGCTGTAGACCGCAACGCTACCATCCGCACAGGCAGTTGCCAGATGCTTGCCGTCAGGGGAGAACGTTATCTGATTAACATACTCGCCTTCAGTGACAGACCACACCGGCTCATAGCCCGATCCTACTGGCGTTAAATTCGACATGCATTCACACCTTCAATGAGCGCCTGCCGATCAAGACCACGGCCGATAAACACGATTTCACTTATACGAGGCTCATTCACTTGCCACAGGCGATCTCTATTGAAATCCATCAACATATGAACACCCTGGAACACTACCCGGCTCTGCTGACCAGCAATGTTGAGAATCCCTTTGGAGCGAAATATATTTTCCCCCTGGACTGATAACAACATGCGTAGCCACTGGCTGAATTTTGCTTCAGACAGCTCTCCTTCCAGCGTGATGCCAACAGAGGTAATCTCATCATCATGGCTATGCGCAGCGCTATAGGCATGGAAGATACTGGGTGACAAGTCAGTGCCGTTGCGTCGAAGGGAAAGATGAAACTCTTCAGGCATGTGTTGGGTTGCCAGCGCATAAAATCCGGCTTCTTCAATCTCTACGGTAAACGAAAGTGTGCCCTGGGCTGGAACCGGTAAATCTAAAAGCTGTTTTGCAGGCTTGAGAGGGCCTGTCGTTGGAGCAGAACGCTCTTGCGACTGAAACGTCAAATCTGCCTTGGCAGCGAAATCAGACAGTGTGGCAGCGCTGTCATCAGCAACCCGCACAAATAAGGCCTCAATCTGGGGGTCAGGTCCTTCTGAGTAATGTAATTCATGTACGCCGGCGTCAAGAGCGTAAATGCCAGCCCATTCGAAAGGATATTCGGGCTCCAGAAAGCGCGGCCGCTCCTCAAGAATACGGTTCAAATCGAAGCCGCCAATATTCAGGACCGATGGAATATCGACTTCCGCGTTGACGGTCCGGTCTATTCTGGCCAGCGCATTCATGCTGCGTAATCTCTTCTCAAGTACGTCTAGTTTTTTCCCGTCCGTCAGATCGGTTTTATTGAGTAAAATTACATCGGCAAAGGCAATTTGTTCTCGTACTTCGTCACTGCTATCAATGTGTTGCTCTACATGATGAGCATCGACGACAGTAATGATGCCATCGAGTCGCATCGCTGCATTTATCTCTTCATCTACAAAAAACGTTTGTGACACCGGGCCTGGGTCCGCCATGCCCGTTGTTTCAATCAGAATTCGGTCAAACTTATCGCGTCGACGCATAAGGCTGCCGAGAATGCGGATAAGATCGCCACGCACCGTGCAGCAAATGCAACCATTGTTCATCTCAAAGACTTCTTCATCCGCATTGATAACCAAAGCATCATCAATACCGATTTCACCAAACTCATTTTCAATTACGGCGATACGAAGCCCATGCTGTTTACTGAGTATATGATTCAGAAGCGTGGTTTTACCTGATCCGAGAAAGCCGGTCAGGACAGTGACTGGAATGCGATTATCTTGATTCATGATTGCTCCGAAAGGTAATTACCGCTTTAAACTCAAGTCTGAAAGGCCACCAAGTTGATAAACACCAGCCCAGCAGCACAGACTATGTTACGTTATAATATTACATAAAACGGAAAAATGAACTTTACAGTTAGTAGCATTGCCACGGCAATCTTAGCTTTCTCATGTACGACAGCATTTGCGACTAACAGTCACATCACCTTTAGAACTGTGGCGCTTCCGTAACACTAGATGTTCGCCCGTATCATCTAGATTGGGCATCATTTTACTAAATAATGGTTGGCTGCTTGCGCGCACCAGATAAGTGGCCATGCAGTAGGAACAGTTGCCAGTTATATCAGGGGGGTAAGGCGCCATTCTGTGCCACTGCCCTTCCAGACGGGTTCGGCCTAGCCCATCAAAATCCTAGGCAGGATTTAGATAGGTTGAGATATCACCGAAGCAAGGCTTTTTTTTGTAAATAGCTACTGCAGATGATCAAGAGGTCTGCCTCTAACTTTCTAATTGAATCAATGGGTTCTCTATCCAGACTTTCAAACACCGCACGGGTTGTTCCACTGAGCATGTTTTGCAGGAAAAAAGCCACCTCATCAGGCTCAGAAAAAAATGCATCCTTTAAATTGATTAATACTGTTTTTATCGCAGCACGCATGCGGTAAATCATGTCGCGGACCGGCTCAGAAGCATCCAGGTGACTCACGGCAGAATAAAGTGAAACAGACGCTTCTAGCTCGAACGTCTTGGCATTAAGGTAAGCCTTTACCAGTCCCTCTCCTATTTCTGCAAGGCACTGACACTCAAGTTTCAGACAGGAAACTTCAAAGGCTGAGGCTATGCGCCCCAAGTGGTGAGAAAGAACGGCATAGAGGAGTGCATGTTTGTTAGGAAAATATTGATAGAGCGTACCCACTGAAGTTCCTGCGCGCTCAGCCACTTTTGTGGTAGTGAAGTCAGAAGAACCCCCCATGCGCAAAACCTGAATCGCGGCAGCAAAAATAGCCTCTATGGTTTCAGCAGATCGCCTTTGCTGGGGGGTTTTGCGGGGGATCAGCGTGGTGTGAATCTCACGTTTCAAAAGCGAATTCCGAATCTGAATAATTCTTCATATACTAAGCATACGTCCCATCCATGTCACGTCGGCTGACGTTTTGAAGATCGAAAAAGAGAGGAAAAACATGAAGCAGCGTAAACTTGGCAATCAGGGACTGATAGTCAGCGAGATTGGCTATGGCGCGATGGGAACTGCCGTAGGATACGGTCCCACCAATGATGCTCAATCGGTCAAGGCTATCCGGCAAGCCCACGAGATGGGGGTTACCCATTTCGATACTGCACATATGTACGGTTGGGGCGAAGGGGAAAAGTTGCTTGGCATAGCGCTCGCCCCCTTCAGGGATAAAGTAACCATTGCAACTAAGTTCGGCATTGCCGACGAACAATGGAACCCAGATTCAAGCCTTCAGGCCATGCGGAAAAGCGTTGAAAACAGCCTTCAGAATCTGAAAATCGAAACTATTGATGTTCTTTATCAGCACGTTCACGATCCGAAAATACCGGTCGAGGAAGTAATCGGTGAAATGCAGCGCTTCGTAGAGGAGGGTAAAGTGCGCTATCTGGGAATGTCTAACTCCAGCACCGAGATGATCAAGCGGGCAATGAAAGTTGCACCGATTTCAGTTTACCAGATGGAGTACTCAATATTTTCTCGTGGAGTAGAAGCGGTTTTACCATATCTGCGCGAATTAGGTATTGGCCTCGTAGCATACTCTCCCTTAGCTCGCGGCTTCCTGAGTGGGGCAGTAAAACCGAGAGATGCCTATTCAAGCTCTGATTTCCGTCAATGGATGGCATGGTGGGCACCTGAAAACTTCAGTGAAAATGTTGCACTTGCCGAGGAGCTCAATTCGATTGCAGAATCGAAGGGGTGTAAACTTTCTCAACTGGCTATCGCGTGGCTATTGGCGAAGGGCGGGGACATTGTGCCCATTCCTGGGTCGCGCAGTGTAGAGCGTGTTGCGGAAAATATCGGCAGCGCTGATATACTACTCACTTCCGAAGACCTTATACGCATTGATGCTATTGCTTTAAATGGCGCCCAGGGTGGGATCATCGGATGATGATAAACAAATTGGATTACGCTGAGTCCTGCCTGAAGTAATTAACTCAAGCTGCAGTAAAATTTTTTAGATGAGCATTGGTTTTTGATGAAGCTTCTCTTTAAAAATAGAAAACACGGTCATTAATTTATTATTTAACACACCGCAACTTTAACAAGAGCAACCTCTTGGTTGCTCTTGTTAAACAAGTTAGTACATTAACGCTATGATATCTACTGAGCCGCAGGAAAGTGAAGGGTGGAAAACGCCGGAAAATCTTCAGACGATTTTCCTAGCAGTCGATCAGGCGCATAATCATTAAGCAATGCAGAACGGTGACCCTCAAGGATTTCTTCCGCAGCTAACTTCCCTAATAAGGGTGCCAGGGTCATACCGCTGTGCGTCACCATTAAATAAACTCTGCGGTACGGCGTGACAAATCCAATACCGGGCAGGCCATCAGCCGGTCGCGCACGCTGACCTATTGTAATACGTTCGATTTTTGCCGACTCCGTATTATCAAATAATCGGTGTAAACGGTTCAGCATTTCCTGGCCGATGAAGCCATCATACGTTGGAAAAAATGTGGGGTTAGCGAAGTGGTCGAGGTCTGGCGCCTGGAGCAATAGTCGCCCCCCTCCTTCTGGCCTGACATTAAGCTCCGGCGTAATGAGGTTAGCACTGAGCTGAGTGAATTGCGGCGTGGTATGGGCAAGGAAACCACAGGCAATTTTATTAGGGTGGTTAGGATCAATCATCGCCAGCTCTAAGCCCATACGTCCCATGATCTCTTGTGACCAGCGACCTGTAGCTAAAATGTATTAGCTCAGACCTGATCTGACAGTTACCGGTTATTTATACAGGTGTC
>NZ_JACVTS010000047.1:0-9717 GCF_016624545.1 Erwinia sp. S38
GATCAGATCGCACAATCCGGGCTGAGCTCCCTCAAAGTTATATACTATTCCAAACAGCTATTTAGCCCTGTCATTTTTAGTACATGAAGTTGCTTTCCTGCTTGTTTCCAATCCACCGACGTCAGTCCTTGGCAGCATTAAACTGATGCGATACAAGCATCCTCAATATATCAGCAAAAGGCTTAACCGAATGACAGTCTTTAACCACAGGGACGGCGTACACCTTCAAATCAACGACGTTCGCATCTATTACGAACAGCAGGGTAATCAGGACGGCCCGGCACTGCTGCTTCTGCACGGCGGTCTCGGTGATATGCAAACCTTCAATTATCTGACAGCGCACTTGGGCAAGACCTACCGCTTGCTCGGCATTGACAGTCAGGGACATGGCAGATCAACGCTCGGTTATTCTCCTCTGACCTACAGGCGTATTCAGGAGGATATGGAGGCTGTTATTCAGCATTTGGGGGTTGCCAGCGCCAGCATCATTGGCCACAGTGATGGCGGCATAGTAGCCCTGCGTTCGGCCGCTAGCGGCTCGGCATGGATCGACAAGCTTATTACGATCGGCGCGCACTGGTCCTTATCGCTGGATGATCCGACAAGAGAGATGTACGCGAACATCACCGCGGCAGACTGGTATGAGAAGTTCCCTCTAGAAGTCGAGCGCTACCTTGCAGTAAACCCGGAGCCGGATTTCGACAGGCTGATGGCGACAGTGCGCCAACTCTGGCTTGACGAGAGCGAAGCAGGCTATCCAGGCGAATCCGTGCGTGACATCCGTGCCAGCCTGATGGTCGTGCGGGGCGATGAAGACCAGCTTGTCTCTCGCGCTAACGTTGTCGAACTGGCAGACCGGGTAACAGGAGCAACGTTTCTGAATCTGCCATTCACTGACCATTCTGTGCAGGAAAGTCAGCCACAGTGGCTTCTGCCTGTGCTTGATGCGTTTCTGTAGAAGCATTACCGTTCATAAATGGACCCTTGTGGCACCGTCGGATGAACTGAAAAATGGAATTATATTAATGAACTATATCTTTTCACCCAATGTGCAGATATTCCAGCGGCTCCCATTACTTGTCAGAATTGTCCTGCTTAGTGGTGCAATATCGATCCGCTGGAATGCACTCAATGGCGCATCCAGCAGACCCGTTATGATTGCGCGAATAACAGATGCCGATGCAATCGCGCAGTGGTGACCTTGCAGACTTTCATGTTGTAAAAGCCATTCGCTTGTACGGGATATAATCGCAGCGATACTCTCGCCATCCGGCGGTGCATCACACGACAGCCAGCGATGAAATGCTGTACTGCTATCCTTCATAACCTGCTTTACGGGTAGGCCCGCCCAGCGGCCATAGTCAGGCTCCGCCAGCTGAGTAACAACCTCTCCCTTTAACCTCAATGCGGCTGCAGTCTGTCGGGCGGCAACCTCCGGAGCGATCCATATTTTACTCCCGGCTCTGATATCTGCATTCATCTGGTTCAGAGCTTCGATTGCTGTGTCGGAGAGCCCGTCATTCGCTGGAAAGCGCGAGTGGCGGTTTGCCAGGGTTTCTCCCTGGCAGATAATGTGCATCACCGCATTCACGCTTCTGTCGCCTGCAGGCGGCTGGCTTTACTCAGGCTATTTTCTGTCATCCAGCCAAACAAAAGGCCGGTTGTACACCACATGACCAGTTGCGTGCCGAAAGCACTTAACCGGAAGCGCCAGAGAACGTCTGCAGAGAAGCCTTCGGGTATTTCATTCACCGCCGGCATCAGCAGACAGACCACAATCAGTATCGTGAGGCCAGTCAGGATCCCCCAGATCGCTGCATTCCAGCTGGCCATATGTGTCCGGAGCTGATGCGTACTCCAGGCCGCTGTAATAATAATCGCAGCTGAAACAAGCAGCATGAGGAAGTAAAGCATTGTCCTGTAACCAATCGTAGCTGCATCACCCACCGCCGGTGGATTGGGCGGATATTTCAGCCCCGGCATCAGGCTCATAAACAGAAATCCCCCCAGTGACAGAATCAGCGCAAGCGCTCTTGCGCTGGAGGGTCCGGTACGCTGCCAGCATAGCGACCATACCAGCGCCAGTGCTCCACCCATCGCGGCGCTGAACAATATCATTCCGCTCAGCAGGCCCGCGCCGGACTGTATACCGCGAGTGACAACCTCGCCCTCGTCATCATGATTATGATGATGTTCACTTTCAGTGCTGGCCTGCTTTGCGCTGAGCGCTTCTTCAAAGGCTATGGCTTTGTCAACCTGCGGCTCACCCAGAAAATGGGCAAAACCAAAAGCAACGATACCCGCCAGCATTCCGGCGAACATTCCGTTCAACAACAGCTTTCCGGTCATGCGTCAGCCCTCAGTGGCAGGGAAATCCCAGCAGATGCCGGGCATCATGGAAATACTCATGGATCTGATTGCCGGAGAAGACGGCGGTAGCTCCCTGCTCAGCACCGATAAAATAGACCGACAGGAGCACCATCAGCGTGATAAATGCAGCCCAGGGCAGGATCGCGCTGAGGGGAATCGGCGCGTGCTCTGAACGAATATTTTCAACAATATTTTCCATAATTTGTCCTCATCTCTGGTTGCAAAATCTTCAGGAATCAATCTGTGACGTTCCCGGGCTTATAGCCACGGGGACACGGTGCATCGGGTGATGATGAACATGCTCAGGCGGGCAGCTTGCGCTGACGAGCGTCACCGGCATGCCATGGGGAGTATTGAGATATGCCTGACGCCATTCATCTGTCCGGCGGGCTATCTCTGCCTCATCGGCCATCTGCAGTGACATCAGCATCTTTTCCGTTGCGGCCACCCACTGGCGGTAATAGGCATCATTCACACTTTCATGCGCCATTGCCGGGTGCGCTTTAATTTCTGTACTGAACACGTCGACCCAGGTCTTCCAGCTGAACAGTCCTGCTTTGTGCAGGCAGACGACCAGGGAAAAGACCTGCGCCTGCCATGGGTGCTCAAACGGTGCGCTGCCTGCTCCCGGTTCACTCATCATTACCGATGTGAATGTGCTCATAACGCCTCCAGATAATCGTCCCACAGGTCAATGCGAACCGTATCCTTTGCCGGCGCGTTTTCTCCCCATAACTCTGTGGCGTCGAAGCTTACGCTGTAGACGTGCTGCGGATGATCTCCAAGGCCGTGTGCCACGGTGTCCGGAGTAATAAATACGCCGTGATCAATGACGATCGTGCCGGTTTTTCCGCGTACATAGCGCGGCAGGCGGGTGTGGCCGGCTGGGTTGATGTTTTTTGCCCTTACGCGATCGCCCGCCCTGAAGCTCGCGGGAATGTCAGTCTCAACGCGGGCTGATGCTCCTGTCATGACGACGGCCTGTACCATTTCTTTGCGTAATACAGGGATGTCAGCAGAGGCTTCTCCCGGCTGCTGGATGCCGGCCAGCTCTTCCGGGGTTATTACCCCCTTTTCAAGCAGCAGCGTTTCGAAAGCGTGCATCCAGTGTTCGTAATAGCTTTCTTCGAGGTAGTGCGCCGGGTTCATGCGCTCAATAGCATGCCGGAACATATCCACGTTAAAGTGGCCACCGACAAACAGGGAGGCAAATAATGAAAAGGTACGCCGCTCCCATTCGTGATGAAAAGGCGGTTCATTTTCTTCAGTAATGACGGCACCCATGCCGTGCATTCCACCCAGGTCGTGTATTCCGTTCATCGCACCTCCTCCGGAATGTCTTTAAGGGTATCGGGTTGCAGGGCAACACCGGTGCCTATCATGGCATCGCGCGTCACCAGCTTAGCGAGCTGCTCTTCACTCCAGCCCGCGGTGTTGGCCGGCCTCTCTGGCAACACCAGATAGCGCAGTTCGGCGCTGCTGTCCCATACCCTTATTTCCTTTTCCTTGCTGATGTTCAGGCCAAACTCAGCCAGGACGTTTCGCGGCTCAATGACGATACGCGAGCGGTAAGGCGCTGATTTGTACCAGGCCGGCGGCAGGCCAAGCGTCGGCCAGGGATAGCAGGAGCACAGAGTACAAACGGTCACGTTATGAACATCTGGCGTGTTCTCAACCACCATCATGTCCTCGCCCTGTACGCCGGAAAACCCAAGCTCGGCAATAGCCGCGGTTCCGTGTTCAAGCAGACGTGTCTTGTAATCGGGATCGTTCCAGGCCTTCGCCACCACGCGGGCGCCGTTACGCGGCCCGATGCGGTGTTCGTAGGTATCGATGAGTTCATCCAGCGCAACAGGGTCAACCAGTCCTTTTTCCGTCAGTAGTGACTCCAGCGCTTTTACTCGCAGCGCAATCTCTGCCGGGGGCTCGGTATGGTCGTGCTCATGGTCATGGTCATGTGCCATCGTTCTTCTCCGGGTGTTGGTAACGGTGTCGGACATTGCGGCCCGGTTATTACATTTGCTTCCAGTCACCACTCGCCTCAAACGCGGCGGCAGCCTGATAAATAGTGCTTTCAGCATAGTGACGGCCTATCAGCATCATGCCAACGGGCAGTCCCCCTGCCAGCCCGCAGGGGACAGACATGGCCGGATGACCAGTAACATCAAGGGCCGCAGTATTACCAATCATCTCAAACGCCCTGGAGATATATTCCGTTACCGAACAGTCAGCTGATGGCAGGGCCGGAGCCGTTACCGGTACTGTAGGCATGACCAGCAGGTCAAAGTCACTGAGGGCGCGGTCGTAATCGGCGCGTGCGCGGCGTGCCAGATTCTGGGCTTTGGCGTAGTAGCGGCCGTTGTAGCGTGAGAGGCCATACTGGCCGATGAGCATACAGATTTTGAGAGAGGGGGAGAGCGAGTCTGCGTTCGCACGCCATGCGGCATGTTTATCAAGTAACGCAACATCATAGAGGCCCTCCCAGTTAAACCCCATACCGTTGCCGTGCATCATCTGCATCGTCAGGCCCTCGCAGCCGATGGGTGACCACAGCGCGGCGGCAAGCGCATGCCCAGGCACCGACACCTCTCCTGCCAGTGCGCCGAGGCTTATCAGACGGTCAATCGCTGCCCGGACTTTCTCAGCGACAGCAGGCTGAAGGTTAGCTAGTCCAAATCCCTCCGTCACTATTCCTATTTTCAGCCCTCTGACCCCTTTGTCCAGCGCGGCGGTATAGTTCCCGCTGCGCGGGCTGTACTGTCGCGGGTCCAGACCGTCAGGACCTGCCATGACTTCCAGCATCAGGGCGTTGTCACGCACGCTAGCGGTGATAGGACCGGCATGGTCGATAGTGGCCTCAATGGGCATAATGCCGGTGTAAGGGACCAGCCCGTGGGTAGGCTTCATTCCGTAGGTGCCGCAGAATGCAGAGGGAATACGAATAGAACCGCCCTGGTCGCAGCCCACGGCCATATCAATCTCACCTGCAGCAACCAGCGCGGCGCTGCCCGAAGAGGAGCCACCTGCACTGTGTCCCTGACGCCAGGGGTTGTGGACGGGCGCCGGATCGGAGGTATGGCTGCCGCCGGAAAGGCAGAAATGTTCACAGGTAGCCTTACCCAGTATGGTTGCACCGGCGTCCAGCAGGCGGGTTACCACTGTTGCATCGAAGGCGGGCACATGCCCTTCCAGCGAGGCGGCCCCGTTCATCATCGGCACGCCGGCCAGGGCGACGTTGTCCTTCAGCGCCACGGTTTTTCCTTTCAGCTTGCCATCGGGAGCCCCTCGTACCTCACTTTTGTAATACCAGGCGTTCAGCGGATTTTCATCTACTGCCGGACGGTGGCCTTTTTCGCGCGGGTACTCAACCGGCGGAATTTCATCCGTTAAACCCTCTATCAGATCATAGGCATCAAGGTTAGGCTGCATAAGGGAAAGATATTCAGCGGCTTCACTCTCTGAAAGAGTCAGATGAAGCTGGCGGGCGAGTTGCTGTAACTGGGCGGCATCCGGGCGTTCAATGGCCATGTTCTGTTCCTCATATAAATATCTAAGACTGATTTCCTGTTTTGAACATAACGCGATCGGCTCCCCGCCACCTGGCTGAGAAGGACAGCCAACTGGTCAGGAAGGACAGCATCAGAAAACGCGGGCGTAGCGCAGGTTCACGCGGAAGTTTTCTTCCGCACCATTCTCTACCCGCAGATCCCGCCCCAGTTGGATCTGGAACTGATCGCGCGGGGTGACGAATTTCGTGGTAGTCAGGCGGATATTCGTAGTCTGAGTCGGGTTATCCTGATTCACACTATCGATAGTGGTTTCGCCCCCCCAGGTCTGACCTAATCCCAGTCCAAAGGAGAGCGTCTGATCGGGCATATAACGTCCAATTATCTGTACGGCCCACGCGTTATCTTGTTTAAGTCGTGATGATTCCGGGCCATAGTTACTGTTATTCCCGTACCAGATGCCATCGCCCACCACGTCCAGCGCCCAGCGTTCTGTAAAGAACTTCACCCATGCGGCCTGCAGATCCACTTTCCAGCGGTTTTCGCCCAGATTCAGGAGATCGTTATGATCGTAACTGCCTGAGGGCACGTACAGATAAGGAGCAAAACCAAAAATGTCTCCACTGTCGCTGAGCCTGATTTTCAGTGGAACGGTCAGTATGAGATCACCGGTACCACTGGCTGAGCCAAGCGAAGCAGCTTCACCACCACCTGTAACTCGTCCAAATGGCAAAAGAAACTGCGGGTCCAGCGTCGCTGATTCGCTAATCTGCACGGTATGCTGAAGACGCAGCATGCCGATGTCAGAGGTCAGGTTGTAATCAGAGCTAACTTTGTTACCGCGCGAGTACGCCGAACCGGTTGATGCATGCTGGTAATAAAGCAGCCCTACGGTTGTGCCGTCAGCGAACTGGCTGTAATCACCGGGCGCTACTTCCACCGCGAAAACCGGCAGAGACGCGAGCATGAGCGCTGGCGCGCTGAAACGTAATACGTGCATAAAACCCCCTGAATGTTGACGTTGTTAATTATTTTTCTCAGCGCTTCGCGTCACGCATCATCCCGGTTCCGGGATGGCAGTTGATGTATTCAAAGGTCTGAAAACGGGCGTCTGAAACGGAAATCTCATGGTAAAGCCGCAGCTTCTGCAGGCCGGTTACGACACGAAAGAAGGTGGTAAAGATACGCAGATGGGTGGGGTGAGATTCGGCCCAGCGCTCAAGCCGGTCCAGAGAGCGCCAGAAGCCAATATCGTAGGCAATATCCAGCAGGTTTCCGTCACGATCAACGTTGCGCACAAAGCGGTTACTGTAGCAGCCGAGCACGTGCCCTTCGTCGCGCAGAAAATCCATGCCTGCCTGCAGCGGTGGAAGCATCTCATTGAAGTAAAGCTGGCGCTCCTGTTCATCGGCATCTGCCCAGTCCTGACCGGAGCGGATAAGCGTAATGTTGTCGTGACCCTGCACGATCACCCGACCTCCGATTACGGGATCGCCTGCAACGATGTGCAAATCACCTTCAGGCTGCAGCCAGTCATTCTGTGAGGCCGGAATCCGGTCACGCACAGCCCCCCAATAGCCGTGTTCCTGAATCTCACCGCTGAGATTGTTCATGAGAGCCCCGACGCCCGGCAATTCCTCTTTAAAGGCATACAGGGTTTCGAACTGCTCTGCGCGCGGTGCGATGATTTCCCGAAAATAGCCAAGCTCATCATCCAGACGTTCGTCTGATGACCACCAATGTTCGATTTCTGTCAGGCGCATCCAACGACAATAGGCCGACGGATCCCGCCAGTAGCCCACAACAATAAAGTTTCCGAACCCTTGGTTATCGACATGAAAGGTCATGTCATGATGATCCGGACCGTAATCAAGACTGAAGCTATCGACCATGTGCTGCATGGCCAGAACCCCTTTCTGGCGATGTTCTTCATGAAACTGCACCCCAAGATAGGCCATGACGACCTGAGTGAGGTCTTTATCGGCCCGGCCGACAAACATCGGAAAAGGAGGTTCGTAGTCATCATGAACACGGCGGGACAGCGTGCGGGGGCATTTAAGGTGCTTGTCTATGGCTGATTCCATAAAACTCTCCGGTAAGCTTTCAGTGATGGATATTTTCAACACTGATACTAAGGAGCATTTTTTTGTCTACCTGGTTGAACAGGACAATCAACTGGCTGTTGCGGACACATCTGTGATTGCGCTACTGCAGATTCAATCTGAACAGAAACGGTGCGGGTGTGCACTGGAAAAGGGCGCAGGGGAAGGTGACATCTTTCTGACAGCATTAGTTTATGCCTGTGGTGCCGGATAAAAGCATGGCGCGGAAATTGCTTATATTCAGTAACAACTATTACTTATCAGCCGATTTATATGAGGTGTCGCTGTGAACAATCATTCCGCACCCCAGGGAGAAATTCGGTATTCAACCGGAGAGGTTGCAGTCCATCAGCGCTTTGATTACTGGCATGACGTTATTCTTCGTCACTGTATTCCTTCAGATGGCAGGCCCCAGGCTGATGGCCGGTTTAATGGTGAGCTTGCGGTACGCGAAGTAGGGCTGGTAGATGTGTGCACCCTTAATTCAACTCTGCATCACTGGGAAAGAAAGGCACATCATCTGCGCTCGGGGCCGGAGGATGATCTGTGGCTGGGTTATATTAAAGGGGGATATGGTCAGCTCGAACAGGGCGGTCGCAGGGCCCGCCTGTCAGCAGGAGACTTGGTGCTTTATGATGCGGCCCAGACTTTTCGGTTCAGCATAGGCGGAAACGACAATCATCTGATCCGTATTCCGCGGCACCTTCTCAACGGGCAGATTTCAGCCAGGGGGCTGATGACTGCCACAATCCTTGATAAAAACCGCCCCGGTATGACCCCACTCAGGGAAATCGTTTGTCTGGCCGCGAATAATTCTGTTTTGTCGGATAACCCGGAAATGGCCGGGCGCTTTTCGCAGACGATACTGGATCTGCTGACGCTGAGTCTTGAACTTCAGAGTATCGATAAAGTTGCTGCTGAACGCGATTTGTACGCGAGAGTACGTAACTATATCAGCCGTAATCTGAAAAACCCTGAACTAAGTCTGGAAAGCATTGCGAAAGCGCATCATGTGTCCGTCCGCACTGTAACCCGTGCTTTTGCCCGCCATCAGAAAACTCCGGCTGCTATTATATGGCAGGAACGTCTGACCGCCTGCAGAAACGCCCTTGTTCAGGGCGGAGCACGCAGTGTTTCAGAGATAGCTCTTGATCACGGCTTCTCTGATTTGACTCATTTCAGTCATGCATTTCGTAAGGCTTTCGGAGTAACGCCCAGCTCGTTGATGAAAGAAAATATCAATTTAGAGAGCTAAATAGCTGTTCGGAATAGTAGATAACTTTGAGGGAGCTCAGCCCGGATTGTGCGATCTGATCAATCGCCAAACCAACCAATATCAACAACCGGACTGAGCGATAACGATCATAGCATTAATACCCCGAACCGAACGACGCCTGATGCAAAAAACGATTCACACAACGCGTGACAAGAACCATGCCCGCAGGCTAACCGCCATGCTGATGCTTCATCATGGCGATCGCGTTAGCTATGTTGCCAGAACGCTTTGCTGTGTCGTTCATCTGTAGGCCGCTGGATTATCGTTGTCGTTCGATGTGGCAATTATTGAAAAAATGCGCGATTTTATGAATACGGGAAGTCCGTTTCCTGGCGGGAAGCATAGTCAGGCAAAACTGTAGCGGTATTAGGAACAGCTATTTAGGCGATTCACTGTTCATTCAAAAAATCTTCTAAATAGCTGTTCCGAATAATAGATCACTTTGAGGGAACTCAGCCCGGAT
>NZ_JACVTS010000048.1:0-8757 GCF_016624545.1 Erwinia sp. S38
TCGGGCGTTTTACAGGCAGAACGTTGTCAACCTAAATCAGGACTAGTCACTAAGCTAATTTGTCGACATCGCCGCTCAATTAATGAAGCGTTCAGCCAGCGAAATCAGTCCGTCATTCAGGCGGCAAAAAACTTTTCTAAATCATCGCTGCCGCCGATGTGGCGCCCGCCAATAAAGACCTGGGGCACGGTGGCGCGGCCGGTCATTGCGCGCAGGCTTACAGTGGTGGCATCCTGGCCCAACACAATTTCTTCATACTGCATACCGCGGTCCAGCAGCATCTGTTTCGCTTTGGTGCAGAACGGGCAGCCGGGCTTGGTGAACAGTGATACAGACTCCTGTACCTTAAACTCCGGCGCAACGTAGCGCAGCATAGTATCGGCATCGGAGACTTCAAACGGGTCACCCGGTTTGTTTGGCTCAACGAACATTTTGACCACTACGCCGTTACGCACCAGCATTGAATAGCGCCATGAGCGCGGGCCGAAGCCGAGATCGGCTTTCTCTACCAGCATCTCCATACCGCGGGTGAACTCACCGTTGCCGTCGGGAATAAAGTTGATGTGCTCGGCATGCTGATCGGCTTTCCACGCATTCATCACGAAGGTGTCGTTAACGGACACGCAGAGGATGCTGTCCACGCCGTGACTTTTGAATACGCCGGCCAGTTCGTTGTAGCGTGGCAAATGGCTGGACGAACAGGTTGGAGTAAACGCACCCGGCAGAGAGAAAACAATCACCGTTTTGTCTTTGAACAGCTCATCAGTGGTGACATCGACCCAGCTGTCGCCCTGACGCGTGTGAAAAGTGACCTGTGGGATGGATTTACCTTCCTGACTTGCAAACATGTAAAGACCTCATCGTTTAATTTTCGGGTGTGCGATTTGTGTACGGACACATTATTGTGATCGAGGGTTGATAGGGCTAATCGTTGATTGCTATCCTATCTATCGCCACGGACTATCGTGGTCTGGAGGATAAGATGAATATTCGTGATCTTGAGTATCTGGTTTCGTTGGCGGAGCATCGTCATTTTCGTCGTGCAGCGGATGCCTGTCATGTAAGCCAGCCGACCCTGAGCGGACAGATCCGCAAGCTGGAAGATGAACTGGGCGTTATGCTGCTTGAGCGCACCAGCCGTAAGGTGCTGTTTACCCAGGCGGGGCTTCTGCTGGTGGATCAGGCGCGTACCGTTCTGCGTGAAGTCAAGGTGCTGAAGGAGATGGCCAGCCAGCAGGGCGAGGCAATGTCCGGTCCGCTGCATATCGGGCTGATCCCCACCGTGGGCCCTTATCTGCTGCCGCAGATTATTCCGTCGCTGCATAAAACGTTCCCCAAGCTGGAGATGTATCTGCACGAGGCGCAAACCCAGCAGCTGCTGGCGCAGCTCGACAGCGGCAAGCTGGACTGTGCCATTCTTGCTCTGGTCAAAGAGTCGGAAGCGTTTATTGAAGTGCCGCTGTTTGATGAGCCGATGAAGTTGGCGGTATATCAGGATCACCCGTGGCACGATCGCGATCGTGTGCCGATGTCGGATCTGGCCGGTGAAAAGCTGCTGATGCTGGAAGACGGTCATTGCCTGCGCGATCAGGCGATGGGTTTCTGCTTCCAGGCCGGTGCCGATGAGGATACGCATTTCCGCGCGACCAGTCTGGAAACGCTACGTAACATGGTGGCGGCGGGCAGCGGAATTACGCTGTTACCCGCGCTGGCCGTGCCGAAAGAGCGGGTGCGTGATGGCGTATGCTATCTGCCCTGCTACAAGCCTGAACCACAGCGTACCATTGCCCTGGTATATCGTCCGGGCTCGCCCCTGCGCGGCCGTTATGAACAGCTGGCAGAGGCGATCCGAACACATATGCAGGGCGTGATGATTGGCGGATTAAAACAGGCGATTTAAGCCGTTTAGCGCCGCCACCCGATAGGCTTCGGCCATAGTCGGGTAGTTGAAGGTGGTATTCACAAAGTACTCAATCGTGTTGCCACCGTTTTTCTGCTCCATAATCGCCTGACCGATATGAATAATCTCGGCGGCACGTTCACCAAAGCAGTGAATGCCGAGGATCTCTTTGGTTTCGCGATGGAACAGGATCTTCAGGCTGCCGACGTTCATCCCGACAATCTGCGCGCGTGCCAGATGTTTGAACTGTGCGCGGCCCACTTCATACGGCACTTTCATCGCCGTCAGCTGCTGCTCGGTTTTACCCACGGAGCTGATTTCCGGAATGGTGTAGATACCGGTAGGGATATCCTCAATCAGGTGTGCGTTGGCTTCGCCTTTCATCAGGGCCTGTGCCGCAATGCGCCCCTGATCGTAGGCGGCAGAAGCCAGGCTTGGGTAGCCAATCACATCGCCCACCGCGTAGATATGCGGCTGTGCGGTCTGATACATGCTGTTGACCTTCAGCAGCCCACGGCCATCGGCCTTCAGCCCGACATTTTCCAGCGACAGCGAGTCGGTGTTACCGGTGCGTCCGTTGGCGTACAGCAGGCAGTCCGCTTTCAGCTTTTTACCGGATTTCAGATGCATAATCACGCCATCTTCAACCCCTTCAATTTTCTCGAACTCTTCGTTATGGCGAATCACCACGCCGTTGTTCCAGAAGTGGTATGAGAGCGAATCTGACATTTCCTGATCGAGGAAGGCCAGCAGGCGATCGCGGGTGTTAATCAAATCGACTTTGACGTTCAGCCCACGGAAGATCGAAGCGTATTCACAGCCAATGACCCCGGCACCGTAGATAATGACGTGGCCCGGCTCATGGTGAAGATTAAGGATGGAATCGCTGTCGTAAACCCGCGGATGGGTAAAATCGACATCCGGCGGATGGTAAGGGCGTGAACCACAGGCGATCACAAATTTTTCAGCGGTCAGGCGTTCGGTGGTGCCATCAGGGCTTTCGACTTCAATGGTGTTGGCATCAACAAAACGCGCATCCCCCTGGAACATCTCACAGTGATTTCGTTCGTAGAATCCCTGGCGCATACGGGTTTGCTGACTAATTACGTTCTCGGTGTGGTTGAGAATGTCGGCAAAGGAGGAGCGAAGGAGACGTGAGTGGTCGCTATACAGTGGGTTCTGGTTAAATTCGATAATGCGGCTAACGGCATGACGAAGTGCTTTCGACGGAATCGTTCCCCAATGTGTACATCCGCCGCCGATATTGTGGTAGCGCTCGATCACTGCGACTCGCGCTCCCTGTTTCACCAGCCCCATGGCAGCACCTTCACCGCCCGGGCCTGAACCAATAATTATGGCGTCGTAATCATAAGACTGTTGCATACCAATACGTCCTATTTTATAAAACAATTTTACAACGATATTCTAACATCCAGCGGCCAACTTCCCAATTCTTACCGCTTTTTTTGCCACCATTTGCCAAATTTCCAGGTTAACAGGCGGTCACAAAGTTTGCGGCACTGTACGCTGAAATTTTTGCTATAGTGCCCACTTGCAGGCTAAACAGGCACAAAAATGGGCGTCAGAGCGCAGCAAAAAGAACGTACACGGCGGTCACTTATTGAGGCGGCATTCAGCCAGTTAAGTGCCGAGCGTAGCTTTGCCAGCCTGAGTCTGCGCGAGGTGGCCAGAGAGGCTGGAATTGCCCCGACGTCATTTTATCGTCACTTTCGTGATGTAGATGAACTGGGGTTAACCATGGTAGACGAAAGTGGCTTAATGCTTCGTCAACTAATGCGACAGGCGCGTCAGCGTATTGCCAAAGGCGGCAGCGTTATTCGCACTTCCGTGTCGACTTTCATGGAGTTTATTGGCGATAACCCCAACGCTTTTCGCCTTTTGCTGCGTGAGCGCTCAGGGACATCCGCCGCCTTTCGTGCCGCCGTCGCTCGGGAAATACAGCATTTTATCGCCGAACTGGCGGATTATCTGGAAGTGGAAAATCGCATGCCGCGCAGCTTCACCGAAGCACAGGCGGAAGCGATGGTCATCATTGTGTTTAACGCCGGTGCAGAAGCACTGGATATTGATGCCGGACAGCGTCGTCAGTTGGAAGAACGGCTGGTACTGCAACTGCGTATGATCTCGAAAGGGGCATATTACTGGTATCGCCGTGAGCAGGAGAGACTGGCTGTGACGCTGGCATCCAACGATTAAAAAGGTGGAGACATGAGTTTAGCTTCAGGCAGAGACAAAGGAACGCTGCTGCTGGCGTTTTTAACCGGGCTTTCCATTAACGGCAGTTTTTCTGCACTTTTTAGCTCGATAGTACCCTTTTCAATGTTCCCGATTATTGCCCTGGTGCTCGCTGCCTGGAGTCTGCACCAGCGCTATCTGAATCGCTCAATGCCTGACGGGATGCCGTCGCTGGCCGCTGCATTCTTCCTGCTGGGTATTCTGCTGTATAGCGCGATGGTACGGGCGGAGTATCCGGACATTGGTTCGAACTTTATCCCGACCATCTTGATGGTGGCGGTCGTGTTCTGGATTGTGAGCAAGTGGCGGGTGCGTAAGAGCAGCTGAATTTCAGGGCGATCGACCGATCGCCCTGATTGTTTAACGCCGGGTTAGCAGTACGCCGCATTCCATATGATGGGTATACGGGAACTGATCAAACAGCGCCAGGCGGGTCACATCGTGAGTGGCCGATAGCGTGGCGAGGTTGTTGCACAGCGTTTCAGGATTGCAGGAGATATAAAGGATGCGCGGATAGGCCTGCACCATTTTCACCGTTTCATCATCCAGACCGCTGCGTGGCGGATCGACAAAGATGGTTTCACACTCGTAGCTCTTCAGGTCTATCCCTTCCAGACGGTTAAAACTTCTTTCACCGTTCATCGCCTGGGTGAACTCTTCCGCCGCCATACGAATGATCTGTACGTTATCAATCTGATTTACCGCAATATTGTACTGCGCCGAGGCGACTGAAGGCTTGGCGATTTCGGTCGCCAGTACCCGGCGGAAATTACGTGCCAGCGCCAGCGAGAAGTTGCCGTTGCCGCAGTACAGTTCCAGCAGGTCGCCGCTTGAGTTACGGGTGGTATCCAGCGCCCATTCCAGCATTTTCACGTTCATGGCGGCATTAGGCTGGGTGAAGCTGTTTTCGACCTGGCGGTAAATCATCTCCCGGCCATCCACCGTCAGGCATTCATCAACGAAATCCTGATCGAGGCAGATCTTGGTTTTGGTGGCGCGGCCAATCAGATGCAGATTAAACCCTTCAGCACGCAGCGCATCGCGCAGCTGCTCCGCGGCCTGCTGCCAGACTTCATCCAGCTTGCGGTGGTACAGCAGTGAAACCACAACCTGACCGCTTTGCGTAGAGAGGTAGTCAATCTGGAACAGCTTAAAGCGCAGCGCCTGTGTTTCCCGCAGCGTAGCCAGTAATCTTGGCATCAGGCGATTAATTAACTCGCTGGCGGCCGGGAAGCTGTCAACGCGGATTCTTTCACGCGTTTGCTGATCGAAGATGATGTGATAGAGGTCATCACCATCGTGCCAGACGCGAAACTCGGCACGCATCCGATAGTGGCTGACCGGCGAACGAAAGATTTCAACTTCGGGCGCGTTAAAGGCTGACATCATCGACGTCAGGCGGTTTACCTTTTCGGCAAGCTGATCTTCATAGTGTTCTACGGGCAGCTGTTCGGGCGTCATAGTGGTTCCTGGATATTTGGCGGAGATAGCCGGGCGATTGTAGGGATTCCACATCTGATGTCCAGCATTGTGAACGAATTGCCATTATGGATGTCCAGCTGTCTGGACTTCCAATTGCGTTATACATAAAATGCGCTCTCCGGCCTCTCCACGAGTTAAAAGGGAATCCAGTGAAAATCTGGAGCTGACGCGCAGCGGTATAGAATGTCATGGCAATCGCGCAAGCAGACACTGTCTACGGATGGGAAGTCTTTGCCTTTTACGACACTGAGCCCGAAGACCTGCCGGATTAACGTCGCATTATTACGATCATCGCGTGCTATCGATCGTAAGCCTGCGGCATCCTGCTGGTTTTTTGGATGCTCTATACAATGAAAAAAATGAATAAATCGCTGTTTGCCTTTAGCGCAACGGCAATTGCACTCTGGGCGCAGTATGGCTTTGCACAGGATAATAAAGAAGAGACGCAGGTTGTAACGGCGAACCGATTTCAGCAGCCGATCAATACAGTACTTGCGCCGACCACCGTTGTGACTCGCGCTGAAATCGATCGCTGGCAGTCTAAAAGCCTGAGTGATGTGATGCGCCGCTTGCCCGGCGTCGATGCCGTACAGCAAGGGGGGATGGGGCAAAAGACCAGCCTGTTTATTCGCGGCACCAACTCTAATCATGTGCTGGTGCTGATTGACGGCATCCGTCTGAATCAGGCCGGTATCACCGGTTCTGCAGATATCAGCCAGATTCCGCTGGCTCTGGTGCAGCGCGTTGAGTATATCCGCGGTGCCCGTTCTGCGGTTTATGGTTCCGATGCTATTGGCGGCGTGGTTAACATTATCACCACGCGTGAAGGTGAAGGTACGACGCTGGAAGCCGGGGTGGGTTCAAACAGCTACCAGAATTATAACGGCTCCACCCAGCAAATGTTGGGTGAAAACACCCAGGTGACGCTGGCCGGGGATTATACCTACACCCGGGGTTTCGACGTGAAGGCCGGTTATCCAAATGATTACGGCCCGGCCCAGCCGGATCGCGATGGCTTTATGAGCAAAACGCTGTACGGCGCGTTGAATCACCAGTTTAACGAGCAGTTCAGCGGTTTCGTACGCGGATACGGTTTTGATAATCGTACCGGCTATGACAGTGGTTACGGTTATACAGTGCCGGGTTCGTTAGTTGATACGCGCCAGCTCTACAGCCAGACCTGGGACACCGGGCTGCGCTTTAATCAGGGTATCTACTCTTCACAGCTTGTTGCCAGTATCAGCCACGTCAAGGATTACAACTACGATCCGCGCCTGGGGCGTTATAGCGACGCAACGACCCTGGATGAAAGCAAACAGTATAATGTGCAGTGGGGCAATACGTTCGCCGTGGGGCAGGGTGCCGTTAGCGGTGGCGTCGACTGGCAGAAGGAAACCACGGAGCCGGGCACCAGCTCGCTGGCAAACAGCACCGAGCTTCGCAATACCGGCCTGTATCTGACCGGGCAGCAGCGGTTCGGTGAGTTTACCGTTGAAGGCGCGGTGCGCGGTGATGATAACTCCCAGTTCGGCTGGCATAATACCTGGCAGACCAGTGCCGGTTGGGAATTTGTGGAGGGCTATCGCTTTATTGCTTCCTACGGTACCGCATTCAAAGCGCCAAACCTGGCCCAGCTGTACAGCAACTTCTACGGCAATGACCAACTGAAGCCGGAAGAGAGCAAGCAGTGGGAAGCGGGCTTTGAGGGACTGACCGGCCCGATCACGTGGCATATCTCCGGCTATCGTAATGACATCGACAATCTGGTTGATAGCGATCCAACGACCTACCGTTACTACAACATCTCGAAAGCCACGATCAAGGGCGTTGAAGCAACGGCTTCCTTCGATACCGGTCCGCTGAGCCACGAAGTCTCCTTCGATTATCTGGACCCGCGTAACGGTGCCACCAATGAGATCTTATTGCGCCGTGCGAAACAGCAGGTCAAGTACCAGCTTGACTGGACGGTATATGACTTCGACTGGTCTGTGACCTATCAGTATCTCGGCCAGCGCTATGATAAGGATTTCAACGTTTATCCCAACCCTACAGTGAAAATGGGCGGAGTCAGCCTTTGGGATCTCGCCGTGTCGTATCCGATCACATCCCATCTGACTGTTCGTGGTAGAATTGCCAACCTGTTCGATAAAGACTACGAGACAGTGTATGGCTATGAAACCCCTGGACGGGAATACTACCTCAACGGCAGTTACACCTTCTAATCCGCGCCCCACCGTGCTGGTTTTTGACTCCGGCGTCGGTGGGCTTTCGGTCTATGATGAGATCCGCAAGCTTTTGCCGGATCTCCATTATCTCTATGCTTTTGATAACGTCGCCTTTCCTTATGGTGAGAAATCGGAAGAGTTTATCGTTGAACGCGTTGTCTCTATCGTTGAAGCGGTCACGCTTCGTTATCCCCTCGCGCTGGTGGTCATTGCCTGTAACTCGGCCAGCACGGTCACCCTGCCTGCATTACGCGAACGCTTCTCCTTCCCTGTGGTAGGTGTTGTGCCGGCGATCAAACCCGCTGCGCGTTTAACCCGTAACGGTATCGTTGGCCTGTTGGCGACGCGTGGTACGGTAAAGCGTCCTTATACCCATGAGCTGGTGGCTCGTTTTGCCAGCGAGTGCAAAACGGAAATGCTGGGTTCGGCGGAGCTGGTCGAGCTGGCGGAAGCGAAACTGCACGGCAAACCGGTGGCGATAGAAGAGGTGAGGCGGATTTTACAACCCTGGCTGCGTATGAAGGAGCCACCGGATACGGTCGTGCTGGGATGTACGCATTTCCCTCTTATTAGTGAAGAGCTCCAGCAGGTACTGCCTGAAGGGACCCGGTTAATAGATTCTGGCGCTGCGATTGCTCGCCGTACCGTCTGGTTATTAGAAAATGAATCGCCAGAAGCCTTTTCTACAGATAGTAATATCGCTTACTGCATGGATATTACGGAACAGGCAGTACAATTAATGCCCGTTTTGCAGCGCTACGGGTTTGAAAAGCTCGAAAAACTAGCGTTCTGAAGCACTTTTGGGCAAAAAAACAACATTCGCACATCTTTTTAAAATTAGCCCTTGTCAGCCGCCAGAAAATCCCTATACTGCGCCTCCACTGACACGGAACA
>NZ_JACVTS010000049.1:0-8444 GCF_016624545.1 Erwinia sp. S38
CAGGTATGCCAGAAAGTGTGCGTATCGCCTGAAAACCCAACCCGCTGCAGAAACGCTCGCCCTGAATCTGATTTATTCAACAAACCCCCATTGACATCCCAGCGCTCGGTATTTCCGGCATTCCAGTTATTACCTGAATTAGTACGCAGTGACGTTAACTGGCCGGTTTTACTCGCGGCATCAACGTTAAACTCCACGTCACCATAAAAATTTAAGTTTCCTTCAGGCATATCCAAAGTGATTGCTGAAAGAGTAGGAAAGGAAAAAAATATAGACTAGTTATATAAAAAAACATATTTCATGGCAATAGCTCCAATTGATAAATTTTTCCTATGGTTATAAATAGAGCTCACTCATACTACATCACAAGCGATGCTTTAAGTTTTGCTCTATAATTAAAATTTTAATTATAGAATCACAGAATAACTCATGGTGTAAATATGCTAATTTAACTTAACATATCATTCACCCTCTCTTCTTTCCCATATATCTGCTTCCTGTTTCAAATAATTGTTTCGCTGTTAATGTCGTAAGCATGGTTTTATTTACGGATTAATCGGACCTAATTCAGAAGGTAAATAATCAAAAAACTTCAAATTCAGTGATCCAACCAGAAGATTTACACTGGGTGACATACTTGCAAGCTTTACTTAGGGCTATTCCTTTCGCTTACATCATCACTCAACTTAGCGAAACCAAAAATTAGCATCATTGCTACAATTAATGAAATAATGAAAAACACTCGCTGATAACCAATTTCATCAAATAGTCTACCAAGGGGGATGGATAATATAATAATGCCAATAGAACTAGCAATCTGAAATCCAACCAAGAAAATAGTAGAAGAAAGGCGCTTGTCAAAGTTTGATAAAGCATATTTGAAAACTGCGACTACGAATAGCGGAACTTCAAGCGCGTGAAACATTTTCACAAATGATAAAATATAAGGGTTAACAAAATATGCAGCCATAAGAATACGCAATGTCATTATCACCGTAGCAACAAGTAATGCTTTTTTTGGCCCCACTCGATTAATAAGAAACGGAGCCAGTGCCATACACATAGCTTCGGCCACAACTTGTACCGAGTTTAAATATCCGTATACTCGCGTTCCTGTCTCGGTTGTTGAGAATAAACTTGCATAGAAGACAGGAAACATTTGCTGATCATAAATAGTATAAAAGGACCAGGTCCCAATTATGAATATTACAAACATCCAGAATTTCCTATCTCGAAAAACACCCAAAAAATCTTCTTTTGTAAGACTCTCTGATTCGTTTGAATTTGTTACTAAGAAATTTTCCCCTTTAAAATTAAAATTGATAAGCATAAAGAGAATCCCAGTCACTGAAACAGCCCAAAAGTTAAAGTGGGGGTTGATAGAAAAAAATATTCCTGCAAAAAAAGCACCTATAGCATATCCTAGAGATCCCCACATACGTGAAGTACCGTATTCAAAATTGAATGACCTACTCATTTTTTCAGTGAAACTATCAACTAATCCACAACCAGCTAAATATCCAAGACCAAAGAACACGGAGCCAATTGAAACAACAAGATGAAAATGTGATTTTAGATATGGTTCATAAAAATATATAAAAAAAGGTCCAGTCAGAATTAGTATCCAACCCAGTAACCACATCAGGTTTTTACGAAGTCCTATTTTATCCTGAACAACCCCATAAATTACCATAAAGGTAATGCTGGTGAATTGGTTCAAAGAATAAAGAGTACCGAGCTGCTCTCCTGTTAATCCAACTGTATTCTTTAGCCAGATTGCATAAAGAGACCACCAAAGCGACCAAGTTATAAAAAATAAAAATGAATAACTTGATGCGAATCGATAATACTTATTTTTAATTGGTATTTCGGCAGCCAGAAATTTCATAAAACATCCTATTCCCATTATCCATTTTGGATTTTAATATCATCTAAACTCTTAAATCTTGTTAACATTGAAACAAATGGGATGTTAATCACGAAAGTTAACGTTAACATTCAGGTGTTGTGATCAAGATCACTTATGCGTTTTTTGATAGTGACTTCGGCTTTGTTGAATAAATCGAACTTTTGGTGAGTTGAAGGATCAGATCACGCATAATCCAAATAATGCAGGCAGTTCCATGGCAAAGCAGAAGTTCAAAATCACCAACTGGTGCAACTACAACAAGGCCCTGATTAATCGGGGCTCCATCACGTTCTGGCTGGATGATGAGGCGATTCAGGCCTGGTATGACACGGCCACCACCGCGTCACGCGGACGACCGCAGCGCTATTCTGGCCCTGCCATCACCACTGTCCTGATGATTAAACGCGTATTCCGCCTCACCCTGAGTGCTGCTCAGGGATTTATCGATTCCCTTTTTTCTCTGATGAAACTCCCACTGCGCTGTCCGGATTACTCCTCCGTCAGCCGGCGGGCAAAAACCGTTAACGTGAGTTTCAAAACGCCCACCCGGGGTGAAATTGCCCATCTGGTGATTGATTCAACCGGGCTGAAGGTCTCAGGCGAAGGCGAGTGGAAATTCAGGAAACACGGCCAGTCACGGTGTAGTATCTGGCGTAAACTGCATCTTGTGGTTGATGCCAGAACACATGAAATCATCTGCGCCGACCTGTCGCTGAATAACGTGACGGACTCAGAAGCGTTTCCGGGTCTTATCCGCCAGACTCACAGAAAAATCAGGGCAGTGGCGGCAGACGGGGCTTACGATACTCGTCTGTGTCACGATGAACTGCGGCGTAAGAAAATCAGGGCACTGATACCGCCACGTTGTGGTGCAGGTTACTGGCCTGACGAGTACGCAGACCGTAACCGTGCAATAGCGAATCAACGTCTGAGCGGGAGCAATGCAAGATGGAAATGGACAATGGAATATAACCGTCGGTCAATATCGGAAACGGCGATGTACAGGGTAAAACAGTTGTTGGGTGGTTCACTGACGCTGCGTGATTACGATGGCCAGGTAGCGGAGGCTCTGACCATGGTGCGTGCGCTGAACAAAATGACGAAAGCGGGTATGCCGGAAAGCGTGCGAATTGCCTGAAAACCTGCTCAGCGACGGGGATGCTCACCCAAAATACGATTTATGCAACAAAGCCAACCAACAAGTATAAATGAGAAATATATGGTAAATATAGGTTGGCCAGCGACAATTATTTTACTCCTGGAATATTACTGGCCTGTCACCCTTATTCTGGTAATAGCCGCAACTGCATCTAAATTTACTTTGACTAAAAAAATAACATGGAGGATTTCAGGGGTAATGTTGGCTGTGGTGTTTATGATTCTATAGATCTGGTTATTCTGGAATTAGAAATCAGGTAATAACTCCAATGTATTGGTAATGAATACGTCTGATGCCGGGATTCAAATCGTTTCGCCGGGCGCAGACGATACTAGCCGGCATTAAACTGTTCAACATGATACGAAAAGGTCAGTATTAGCATCCGGCCGGTGACGGAATGTCACCCGCAGAACAATTTTATCTGTTAGCTGCTTGGAAAATCGGCAGCATACATTTTGCTGACATGCATACGCTAATGCGACAGAGCCCTCAGGAGGGGGAGGATGTCAAATTAAAAATCATGACGAAGTCCTAGCAAAAAATTCCGACCTCGCAGGGGTGATTGATTCTTGACAAACGAAGTGTGTACGTAGCCCAGCTCATTAAGAACATTATTAGCCCGAATGGAAACTTCAGTATTCTGACCCGGCGTTAGCTCAAAGCGGTAAGCTAAAGTGGCATTTATCATATTATAACTATCAGTTTTAGTTTCATAGGATGCAAAGCGTCTTTGTGCAAATGTATGATAGTACTCCGCTTGGGCAGACAAAGATCCGCGAGACCATTCATATCGAGAACCAAGCCTTCCAGGTGGAATTCGAGGTAATTTATCATCCTCAGATTTAATCTTTGTCCGGACAGTATCTCCAAAGAGAACAACACGTGACTCAGGCGAAAAACGATAGCTAATCTGACCATCAACACCCGTAAACATCGCATCTGCGGCAGTATAAACGAGATAGTTATGTGGCGTCCCTCCTTCCGTTTCAGTCTCAATCAAACGAGAAAATACATAATTATCAATATATTGATGAAACAGTCCTATTTCAAATTCAATATCATCTCTCTGCCTACGGAATGTCACATTAATCGACTTCGTCTTTTCGGTGACTTCTGTGCTCGGCTTAGGAAGCCTATCTGATGCGTTCCATGTTTTCGCCAAACCAACCTCGTAACTATTAGTAGCAAGGTTGTTTCCGTAAGCAAAATACTCCCGCACGCTAGGTGCCCGCTCAGTTCTAGCTAACGAAAATGATATGGAATGGTGATCATCTAGATGAAAATTTAGTCCAGCCGAAATTGAAAAAGGATTTTGCTTAGATGACGGATTCCTATTCTTAAAGAAGCCAAAATACTCTTCCTTCATTTCATCAAAGTTCTTTTGCGAGAAACTCTCCAAAACCAAGTCTCGCGAGTATCCTGTAACCCTCATCATCTCCTCGACGATATCAAAGTTACTATTTGGTACCTGAGTCTTACGCCAGTCTTTTCGTGCGGAAAATTCAAAATCAAATGCACCGAAAGATTTCGCCTCGCTGAAAAAAATGCCAACATTTTCAGTGTTGTATTCCACAGGCTTAAATCCTTTGTGCACGTCATTAACGTTAAGGCCTGATAACGTACTACTCGAGTACTGCACCCCAAAAGTCCCAGTAAATCCTAGCAAAGGATTGTGCGTTAAATCCAGACGACCATCATATGCGTTATTTGTATAGCGAGAAAATTTTACTCCACCGTCTAGCTCATCATGAGAATAATCAGTGTAGGACATTCTGATGCGGGCATGAGAGATTCCGGGCACAAAGTCGTAGTAGTCACTTCGCAAATCGGTGCGCTCGTTTCGCATTCTTATCAAAGCAGTATGAGAGTCATCGTAACCACTGAATGGGTCACGCCAACCGCCGTGGGATTCACAGTGAAGATCTAAACCATGAGTATGGCAAGCTCCATTCGCATGAGAGTGGCCAGGTAATCCGTATTCACTATTCTGTATGCTGTGAGATACTCCAATATAACCGAAAGACGTAATCCATGACGCCCCCAAACTGTAGCTGGAGCTGTTAGCAAATGAATCCACGAGTCTATCCAAGCCGTAGGAGCTAGGTACCGCATAATCACCAGCTCTTCGCTGAAAGCCTTCAGCATGAACAGCAATAGACCCAACTCCCGCAGTCACCTTCCCTACGGCGGTTCTTTCATTATCTCCACTGCCGTAACGAATTTCTGATGCACCGGTAAAGTTTTCAACAGGGACTGATTTTGGTATCTTGCTATCGATAAGGTTAACAGCACCATTAACGGCATTACCACCAAATAAGACTGCTGCAGGACCACGTAGAATCTCAATTTCATCTAACAACAATGGTTCAGCTGTGATGGCATGATCCGGCGATAACGCAGAAGCATCAAACATACTTGAGCCATCAGATAAAATTTCGATACGAGGCAATGTCTGCCCACGAATCACCGGTTTCGATGCTCCGGCACCAAAATTATCTAGATGTATGCCAGGCAACCCAGCCAGTGTCTCGCCTAAAGACCCCTGTCGGCGATGAGCCAGCTCATCACCCGCCAGGCGAGTTAGCGGCTGAAATGGCTGAATAGAATCAGCCTCTACAACAATACTCTCAATTTCTGTCGTTTCCGGCACTTGTTGGGCCTGAGTCAAACCAGTAGTCAGCATGCAAAAGCCTACTCCAAAGGCAATCCCAGCGGGTTGTGTCCTATGCTTTTTCAATACTGCTCCCAAAATATTTAAGTGCGATAAATTTGAGTTATGTTATAACATATCAATATAAAATGAAAAAGCCTCCGCTTACGATGCCGTCGACCATTCCACACTTCACCGCTGGATTATATCCTAGGTGGATAAGCACCGGTCGTCGGGCATTGAGATGCGGTCGCGATATGACAACGGTGGATACTTTATGAATATCGGTATGGATTATCGGTTGAAGAATATAGTCTGTGACAGCCTGGCGCAGGCAGACCTGGATCCGGGAAACAGCATGAGACTGAAAAAATGCGTTACTGCCGACCATCCCGGTGGGGTCCTGAGAACCCCGCTGCAGCCCCAATATGCCATCAACAGTAATCTCGGGCTGCGCTTTATGGAGTATACACTCGAATTAGGGACCCGGATGCGCTACACCTCCAGCGTACGCAACTACGATGAAGTAGAACTGATGAAGAAACTCCCCGATCCCTATGCAATGGCCAACAACAGTCCGATGCACTGGACACAAACTTTCACCGCTGATTCCCACGTCAGCTATCAGGTGAACATGAACACCACCGTGAAGCTGGCGAACAATCTGACCGATCGCTATTACATCGATCCGCTGACACGCAGCTCGATGCCAGCTCCCGGGCGGACGTTCCGTCTGGGACTGAGCAGCAGTTTCTGACGGTTTGATGACGCTGACGATGCCGGAGCCAGGCAGCCGGGCGCCGGTTGCCTGGCTCTTTTCAGTGTTGCTGCACGGAGTACTGCTGTGGCTGGCGGTTCAGGAGTTTGATTCACTCACTGCCTCGCGGTACGACCGGCACGACGTGGTGGCGGAGACCTTTTCGGTGATGCTGGTGCCGGCTGCGGCCCAGCAGGCGGCGCCGGAAGACGCGGCAGAGCCGGAGGCAGTGCAGAATGACCTGCCGGCGGCACCGGTGGAGACGCCGGATATCGTGATCGTGAAGAAAAAGTCGGAGGAAAAAGTCCCGGAGAAGCCGGTTCGGGAGGAAAAGAGAAAAATACCGCGGAAACACCCTGTCAGGAAAAAGCTCCCTGCGCCGTCTGATCGTCCCGGCGAGAGCGCGGTCACCGCACCGGGGATAAATGCCCGCACGCAGGGTGCTTCACAGGCAGTGTCGCCGGACGCGGGCCCGAAGGGTGACGCAACGCAGGACCTGAAAGCCGACCGCCGCGGTGAGGCGGCAGCGTACCTGGCGAAAGTCAGGGCGGAGGTGGTGAAAAATAATGTTTATCCGCGCCGGGCGCGGCAGATGCGTCATGAAGGCACTGTCGGTATTGAAATCCGGCTGGACGGGCAGGGCAATATCGTGGACGTCCGGGTGACTTCGGGCTCGGGAAATGACGCTCTTGACGAAGCAGTCGTCACGGCGGCACGCCGGGCGAAGTCATCGGGCCCGCCGCCACCGGGAACGGGGCGGGTTCTCACACTGCAGGTTGCGTTCAAACTGCACAAGCGGTGACCGTGTCACTGCCTGCCGTGCGGGTGATTAACATAATGGGGTTCTACGCCGGAATCCTCAAACGGCCAGCGGCGTCCGCGCCCGGGAGGAAGCGATCTCAGGCCTTCGAGTCCATAAAACGTGAACCAGTTAATCCAGCGGCCTACAGGGTAATGACTCCAATTTATTGGTAATGATTTATTGTCAGACAGTGCCCGATAACTTTGTCATGCAGTTCCACTGATTTTGAGAACGACAGCGACTTCCTGCTCAGTCTTGCAAGATGCTGTCTCAGATTCAGGTTGTATCGTTCAATTTGCTCTGTGTAACGCCTGCTGATGACGTGCAGCTTTCCCTTCAGCCGTGACTCATACAGCGGCCATCCGCCCGTCATCCATACCACAACATCAAAGGCTGACAGCAGGCTCAGAAGTCGTTCCAGTGTGGTTATGGTCCGCTCACCAGGGACGTGTGCCACGACCGTTCTGCGTATCCTGTCATACGCGTAAAAAAGCCAGCGCTGGCACGATTTGGAGCCGACGAAGCCCCACTGTTCGTCCATCTCCGTACAGACGATGACATCACTGCCCGGTTGTATGCGAGAGGTTACCGACTGCGGTCTGAGTTTTTTAAGTGCCGTAAAATCGTGTTGAGGCCGACGCCCATAATGCGTGCGGTGGCGCGGCAACCGACGCCGTTCATGGCCATATCAATGATTTTCTGGTGTGTACCGGGCTGAGAAGCGGCATAAGTGAACTGAAGCTGCCATGTTTTACGGCAGTGAAAGCAGAGATAACGTTGATGCCCGGCAGTACTTTTGCCATTACGCACCACGCCTTCAGTCGTGGAACAGGAGGGACAGCAGACGGAGACGGAAGCCACAGGAGCACCTCAAAAACACCATCATACACTAAATCAGCAAGTTGGGAGCATTACCCTTATCGACGATCAGGATGATCGTTTTTGCCCGTCGGTATGTGCTTTTAAGATGCTTTAACAGGCTGATATATAAACCCGAGTTTTTGCCGCTGCCACCGACAGAACTGACTTTTCCTGTACCGCTGTGCAACGCAACGGCCAGATAATATTTTTCATTCTGTCCGGGGATGACAACGCGTTTAGCTGGCCACGTAGTTACCAGTCTGCGCCGATTTTGGGGTTGAGATGGATTTTAACCTCATCCTCGCA